>NZ_JAEQCB010000235.1:0-10871 GCF_020738785.1 Microcoleus sp. PH2017_05_CCC_O_A
TAGTTTAATTATAACTTATATGCAGGAGCGATCGCACGGGTTTCTCGTGAGCAATCTATATCAAATCCGATACCATCGTCTTGCATTCAGATCTCTATTCTCTCTCTCTGTGTCCTCTGTGTTCTCTGCGGTTAAATCACCTGACCATACAACCGGAAACGATAATATTAGTTGTACTAAAGAAGGACTAAAGTCCTCACTACGAACCTAGGATGATAATTTTAATGCTGATATTGACTTATATATATGGCGACACGGATTTCCATTATTTAATGATATGTCAAGTTGCAAAAAAAAGCAAGGGGCGAACTAAAAAAAAAGTTGCCCCAGCTTTAATAAAAAACTACCTTTGATTCCAAGCCGCCGCCGCATCAGTGACAGCTTGCTCTACTGGTTTTTCGCCTAACATTGCTGCTTGCAAATTGTCATAAATTGCCTTTTGCAACTTCTTAACATCCTTGATGTCCAACCCAGAAGCGCTGATAATCCTAGCTCGATCGCTCGAAGCAGCATCGGCCGGAACGCTCTTAAAATAACCGTCCTGCAAAGTCTCAACCGTGGAAGGCAAAACATTAGCAGCCTTGGCAAAAGCTAACTGATTTTGAGAATTAGTTACGTACAAAGCAAACTTGACAGCATCATCAGGGCGCTTGCTATCGCGAGGGATAACTAAATTCATTACTGCCACAGTTTTCTTGCCAGTTTCTCCGGTAATTTGAGGTGCAGCAGTTGAAACAGCACCAATACTCGGAGCATTCTCGGCGATCGCCTTTAAAAACTGAGGCCCGGAACCCAACAAAGCAGTTTCTCCAGCTTGATAAAGCTCGATCGCCCTGCGGTGTCCCTGCACCAAAACATCCTGCGGTAACAGCCCGCCCTTGTACAAATCAACCCAATACTGAAAAACAGCTTTGCCCTTAGCTGTATTAAAAGCAGCCTTACCTTGAGCGTCCACCAAAGGCACACCCATCTGCACGAAAGATTGCAACACTTCCGCCGAATCCTCCGGTACAAAAGTCGCAAAAAAAGCAAACTTACCAGTTTTCTCTTTTACCTGTTTTGCAACAGTTGCCAACTCGGCATAGGTAGCCGGAGGCTTGGTAATTCCAGCTTTTTTAAACAAATCCGTATTGTAAATAGTTACCGGAGTTGTAAGATACCAAGGAATGCCAAAAGTCTTGCCCTCAAGTACACTAGCTTTCCAGATATTTGGCAGATAGCTCGATCGCACTTGCTGCGAAATCCGCGAGTCCAAATCCAGCCAAGCATTGCGTCCCGCCAACAGCGAAGCAAAATCAGGATTCAGGTTCACCACATCCGGCGCAGTTTTCGCCGACACAGCCCCCAAAATCTTGCTTTCCATCGCCGACCAAGGCACGTCCACCCAGCGCACCTTCACTCCCGGATTTTCCGCTTCAAAACCGGCGATCGTCTTGTTGAAATACTCAGTAAACTGAGGTTGCAGTTGCATAGTCCAAAACTCGATCGCGTCCGCATTCTTGGCCTGGGAATTAACAGCCGGCTTGCTGCAACTTACCACCGCAGCCAGCAGCAGCCCCACCAGCCCAAACACAGCGAACAGTTGCCAAGATTTACGTTTCATAGAAATAAATTTTGAGATTCAAGGTTAGCTAAGGAGAAAACAAGCATCGCCCTCCCAAAGCCCTCCTGGGCTCAAGCGCCAGAGTTTTGTGTGCGGGCCCGGGAGGGAGAGAGTCGGTTTTGCTGCATAACCGGCAGGTTTTCGGTCGATCGAGTTTAAATTTGTTGACATTCGCAACAGAATAGCTATTGTCAAGTAAATTGGATAGCATAAAATCGAAACTGGCGATCGCGCCACAAAGACTGTGCAGCGCAGAATCAGGCGGGATACCGAGATCGCAGCGATCGCAGTATCGGCGGGAGTTGGAAACCAATCTTCCAACAGCCAACGGCCCAATCAGGCTGGCAAGCGTACAACATAAAAAAATACCAATTACCGACGACCCAATCCTATGGTTAACTTTTTCAAAGGTCTACTTTCCCCACGCCAGCCTGGAATCGGGATCGAAATAGCCCCAGATCGCATCAACATCATTCAGATCGAAAAGAAAGCTCAGGCATTAAAATTGGGTCTCCTAGCCTCAATGGAAGTACCAGAAGACATCATACAAGAAGGGCAAATAGTCGATCCGCCGGGAATGGCAGAACTAATACGCACCCTGATGGCTGAAAACAAAATCAAAGCCAAGAAAGTAGCCACCGCCATTCCCGGCCGCGAAGCCGTGATCAGGCTAATTCCAGTTCCCGCAGAGCTCAACGAAGAAGAACTCCGGGATTACATGAACGCAGAAGCAGGGCTGTACTTGCCGTTTCCCAGAGAAGACGCCGACGTAGACTATCAAAAAATAGGCCTATTTGTAGATGACGACGGCGTAGAAAAAGTGCAAGTCGTATTAGTTGCAACCCGCAGAGAAGTTACCGATACATACATCGAAACCTTCAAAGAAGCCGGACTGGATATAGACGTGTTAGAAGTAACCAGCTTTGCTCTGATCCGCACCCTCAAAGACCAACTGCAACAATTTTCCTCCCAAGAAGCAGCAGTCCTCACCGACATAGAATTTGACAGTACCGAGTTAGCTATAGTAGTGGACGGCATACCGCAATTTAACCGTACTATCCCGATCGGCACCTACCAAATCCAGACCGCCCTCAACCAAGCCATGAACCTGCCTCCCACCAGAGACACCAGCGAACTGCAAGGCATGACCCTACCAGTCACAGACACAATGGGCGCATCGGGAGACACCAATCCCGGCACCAATGCGATGATTAAAGTATTGGGAGAACTAGCAGACGAACTGCGCCGTTCAGTAGACTTTTACCTCAACCAGAGCGAAGAACTCGAAGTAGCGCAACTGTTGCTAGCAGGGCCAGGAGCTGCGATCGGCAAACTTGACGAATTTTTCATGCAAAGATTAAGCTTGCCGGCATCTCAAGTAGACCCAATCGAAACCCTAGGACTCGAAATCAGCGAAGAAATTAGCCCAGAACAGCGAGCAGGCTTAGGAGTAGCCTTAGGTTTAGGACTCAGGGAGGTAATGTGACCTAAGAGTTTTAGATAATAGAAAAACAGATTTGAGAATTTTAGGAAAAAGCTTCTTCCGCAAAAAGAAGCCCCCTGATACAGAAGGTAGAATATTGGAGGTAAAAGGTAAAAGGTAAAAGGTAGAATATCGGAGGTAGAAGCAACCACTTCCTTCAGTAGAAGGCAGAAAGTTGTTTCTTTCTTCCCTAAATAAATCCTTCACTTATACCGGCAATCTGGCGCTCTGTCTAAAATCTAAAATTTCAAATTAAAATCTATAGCAACAGCCAAGACGGTTGGGACGTTCTTAATTGCTCAAACCATGCGGCAGATTGCACCTTCCACAGGATTTCCTCCTTCTTCCTTCTTCCTTCTTTTTACCTTGAGCCAAGCCTTTCATGCCTTCTTCCTTCTTCCTTCTTCCTTCTTCCTTCTTCCTTCTTCCTTCTTCCTTCTGCTATAAAATCCAGTGAAGCCATGTACAGCCTAGATATTAATTTTCTCAACGATCGCCCCGACTACAAACCAGTCACAGCAGCCAAAAGCTCAGCTAGAAGAAGTTCCGGGGGAGCCAAAGACCAACTGCCCCTAATTGGGGCGGGGCTGTTTGCCTTGGGTCTCAATGCCGCCGTCATGGGCGCCTGGTGGTGGGCGACCAGCCAAAATAGCAGCTTGGCTACAGAACAAGCAAACATCGAACAAGAACTGGCAAGGTTAAGCACTCAAGCCAACGCCATCAAAGCCATCAACGCCGAAACCGACAAAGTTACCGCCGAATACAAAGCATTAGCCGGAGTATTCGACCAAATTAAACCTTGGTCGGCGATGCTGCAAGACCTGAGTGCCCGCACTCCCGCCGGACTGCAAATTGCCAAAATCGAGCAAATCGACCCCAGTCCCGCCCCCGTTGCAGCAGCACCCCCTCCGCCCGCGGCAACTCCCGCCGCATCCCCCGGCGCGAGTCCATCCCCCGGCGCGAGTCCATCCCCAGCCAGCCCCACCCCGGTGGCTGCTCCTATCCCAGTCGCCCCGCCACAGGCGGCAAAAGTACAAATTTCAGGGATAGCCAGTACCTTTGCTCAAGTTAACGACTTTATGCTTCTAGTCCAGCGCTCTCCTTTCTTCCTCAACACCGATACCAAACTGGTAGCGGCCACATTAAAAAGCAACCCCACGCAATTACAAGTGCGGAACCCAAACGCAGCAGCAGCAGAACTTCCCAAACTGCGGCCGGTGGTGGAATATAAAATTGAAACAACGCTCAGCCCGACTGGCGCCTCCGAGTTGCTCCCCGAGCTGCGGAGCAAGCAAGCAGACGGGCTAGCAATACGGATAGAAACACTTCAAGAAAAAGGAGTGCTAGAACCAGAAAAAACAGAGGTGAAAAAACCATGACAGCAGAGTTTATTCCCAGCGGGGCACAAGCAGAAGAAGCAGGGACTCAGGAAATATTTGGCATTAAGCTGACACCCCAAGTCCAAGCAATAGGCATCGCGGTTCTCGGCCTCGGAATAGCCGGCTACGTCGGCTCCCAGTTCGTACTCCCGGAATTCCAAAAAAGCGACGAAATTAAACAAAAAATTGCCGCCAGCAAGAAAACGCAAGTCGAATTGCAAACTCTAATTCTCAAAAAGTCAGAAGCACAAGCAAAGCAAGAAGAAGCCAAACAGCGCCGGGCCAACGTGACGGCAATGTTTGCTAGCGACGCAGGATCTAACACGCTGCTGCTTGACATGAACCAACTGGTTAATCGCATCAACGCCGGCGTGCAAGGGGACGACCTCAAGGCTAAAATTACCAAATTTGAGCCGGATGTCCCGCCAGCAGGAGCACCAGCACCCGTGCCGGGAGCTCCCGACCCTGATATTCTCAGCGATACGTCCTTCGGGCCGTCCCTGGCTGGCAAGCTCAGACGCAAAAAATATAAGGTAGAGTTTGAAGGCAGTTTCGCTCAAACCCGCAATTTCATGCGTAACTTGGAGTTGATGCAGTCGCTGTTGGTAGTGAGGAATTTGAAATCTGAATTGCTAACATCAACTCAGTCTATGCAAATAGATTTTTTGAAGGGAAGAATAGTCCCTGTGGAGCAGCCACAAACTAAAATTAAAACGGCTTTTGACTTGCACGCGCTGCTGCCGTTAAAGCAAGAAGAAAAACTGCCAACTCCGGCTCCAAGTCCTGCTGCTAAGTAGCCGTATTATTGCTGATATTAGCTCTTTTTTGAAAGTTGCTTTTTCAGCAGGAGGTAGAAGATAGAACGCCAAAATATGAATGCCGCGAACAAAAATATATGGCAATCTAAAATTAGGCTTTTTGCCGAATTCATTCTAACTTCTTCCTTCAAACACAGGCTCGAATCGAGAAGATATAGCCTTCGTTTCAGTAAGATGATGTGCCCATAGGGCTCCGTGGGCATCGGCCTTCCCAGGGCATGGGGCATTGGGCATTGGACATTAGTAGGCCCTCACCAATAACCAATAACTAATAACCCATGCCCCATGCCCCATGCCCCATGCCCCATGCCCCATGCCCCATGCCCCATGCCCCATGCCCCATGCCCCATGCCCCATGCCCATAAATAATAAAGTGTAGAGGAGAGAACGTGAAACAGCATCTACGGTTAAGTGGAGGACTCTTGAGCAGCGTTGCCGGAGTTATGCTCGCCCAAGCGCCAGTCTCGGCAGCGCCGACTAAAGTCACAGGAGTGCAAGTAAGTCAAGCTAATAATGGCGTAAATATTGTCCTAGCTACCGAAAAGGGCGATCGCCCGCAAGTTTTTGGCATCAACAGCGGCAATACCTACCAAGCCACGATTACCAACACCCAGCTCCGCCTGCGCCAAGGCAACAGCTTCCGGCAAGATAACCCAGCTCCGGGCATTTCCTCAGTAGAAATCACCCAGGTAGAAGCTAACAGCATCCGCGTTGTAGTGGCAGGAACCAACGGAATTCCCAACGGACAATTTGTGCCCGGACAAGGCCAAAGCATAGTCCTCAGCGTTGCCGGACAGGGCGGGACAGCGCAGTCTGCCCCAGCAACACAGGCTGCATTGCCCTCGCTAAACCAAGCCCAAAATGTACCTCCGCCACCTCCAGGACTGCCGCTGAGCCCAACAACTTCCCGGCCGGCCCCCGTCCGCACGTCGCAAACCCCGGGCGTGATGCTGCAAAATCCCGAAGTTACTATTACTAGGAACGATCGCCCGCCCCTCCCCAGCGAAATACAATCTCAGAACAATCAAGCTCCGTCTTTCCAGCCGCGGGCTGTAGCGCCGCCCTTGGGAGATATCGCATTGCTTTTACAGGCGGCGGGGCCCCCGGCCAACCAGGCCAAGCCGCTCCGGCGGCCGCACCGGGAGCAGCAGGAGCATCTGATGAAGGGCCGAAGATTTCTTTGGACATCGAAAATGAGTCGGTGCAAGATGTTTTTAACTACGTGCTGCGGATCAGCGGGCTGCAAGCCAACCGCGTCGGGCGCACGATTTTTGTCGGTTCTAATTTGCCTCTAGACTCGCGCAATATTATCGTTCGGACGCTGCGACTCAATCAAGTCAGATCTACCGATGCAGCTAACTTTTTGAGTGCTCAAGGTGCAGAAACTCAACTCCCCATTACTCGGGTGACTATTCAAACCGTGGGCCAGGGAAATACGGCGCGGGATGTGGAAATTCGGGAACCGGACATTAAGGCAATTGGTGCCAAGGATGGCAACGGGCCGCTCTTGCTGAGGGGACTGTCGGTGCTGGCGGATGCGAGGCTCAATTCGATCACTTTGGTGGGCGATCCGCGCAAAGTTGATGTTGCGGTAGCTTTCTTGACTCAGCTAGATTTGCGCCGCCGTCAAGTGGCTGTCAACGTCAAGGTGATCGATGTCAACTTGCTGGGAAACAACAGAAGTAGCAGCAGTTTCTCTTTCGGAATTAATAACAATTTCTTTGTCAATCAGGACGGAGTAGCAAGTCTCAATTTTGGTGGCTTGCGGCCGGCTACAGTCGGTGATGTCAACAATCCCAACAATCGATCGACTCCGCCGATCGTCCCCAACCCCATAGGAGCCGTGGAGCCTATCTACGATCAGAGGGGCAATTTAATCAACGTGCCTCTAACAGGGACTCCTACCTACGATCGGAATGGCAATTTAATCAACGTACCTAACAGTGGCGGGGTGTTCCTCCGCCCGACAGCAATTACTGGTAACCCCGGACGAGTTGGGGTTGAAACTTACGAGCCTGGCCCGGGTGGCAGTGCGACTTTCGCCCTGTTCCCGCTGTTGCAATATCCGAGGAGGTTCCTGTCGGCGTTGCAGGCAACTATTGAAACCCGGAATGCCAAAATCCTCACCGATCCAACTCTGGTGGTTCAAGAAGGAGAAACGGCGAATGTGAATATTACTGATGAGATAATTACTAACATCACTCAGCAAACGCAGACCACGGGAAATACAAGTACCACAACCACGACGGCAGTGAAAGATAAGGCCGGTTTGCAGTTGGGGGTGGCGATCGATCGGGTTGACGATAATGGCTTTGTTTCTTTGCGGGTGAACCCGATTATCAGGACACCGGGCTCCACTCGAGATCTGGCCACGGGCGCGAACACCAATCAGATAACGCTGCTGGGCGAGCGATCGTTGCAATCGGGGCTAATTCGCCTGCGGGACGGTCAAACTTTGATTGTTTCGGGGATTATCCGCGACGAAGAACGGATTACAGCAAACAAGATTCCGATTTTGGGAGATTTGCCGATTATCGGTTCGCTGTTCAGGAGCACCACTAAGGATAACCAGCGGGCAGAGTTGATTGTATTGCTGACTCCCCAGATTTTGGATGATAGCGATCGATCGAACTTTGGCTACCAAAACAACATCAGTCCCGACGCCCGCCAACTGTTGCAGCGCAGTCAGCCCGTCCAACCCAGACAGTAGGCATGGGGCATCGGGCATCGGGCATCGGGCAAAGAGGGCATCGGGATGAAGGAAGAGGTGTCAACTTAAGGTCAAAAGTCGTGCCGGTCTGCTGTCTGACGATTTGCCGAGTCTAGATCCCCCCTAACCCCCCTTAAGAAGGGGGGGACAAGAGCGTCGTCCAAGTCCCCCGACTATCCGGGAGAGAAGAGCGTCGTCCAAGTCCCCCGACTATCCGGGAGAGAAGAGCGTCGTCCAAGTCCCCCGACTATCCGGGGAGAGGGACAGGATTCTTCTCAAAGTCAACCCCTACTCCCCTTCTTAAGGGGGATTTAGGGGGATCGAGACTCGGCTATAAACGAGAGATACAAACGACTATCCGGGGAGAGGGACAGGATTCTTCTCAAAGTCAACCCCTACTCCCCTTCTTAAGGGGGATTTAGGGGGATCGGGCCTCGGCTATAAACGAGAGATAGAGATACAAAGGTTTTTAGGCGATTGGTGACACGAATGGGAAGAGAGAAGAGGTTCGAGGAAAAGAAATATTTCTTTTCCCCTTGACAATTCAGACTTTATTCCTTTTAATTCACCTTCTTTCTCTCAGAAGCAATCAGGAATCAGGAAAAAAAGTTTTGTTTAACCCTTGACAAATGACATTTTATTCCTGCTATTTTTACTTATTTTCAAATTTCAAATCCACGGAGGCAAGAAATCTTCTCTCCAAAGAGGTATTTTTTTACCTAAATTTAGGTATTAATTCTAAAAATTGTCCGAATCCATATAAATTAAAGGTTCCACCGATCCATAAGGGTCGGCAAGACTTTAGAATAATGCAGTGAAAATTAGATGCTGTCGGGTTTTCAGCAACTAAAAACAAAAATTCCTTTTCTGACCAATTACCCTAGGGTAATTAGTATTCAGCAGGAGTTCTTAATTGGGGAAGCGGGCTGGAGTAATAGGGGATAACCCAAACGCTCTCAACCCAAACTCCAATACAGTTACAACTCACAGCTAATAGTTGAACTCTGTTTAACGTATTTTGCAAATCCCAGAAGGAGTTCTGAATGAACAAAGGTGAATTGGTTGATGTAGTGGCCGAAAATGCTAGTGTCACGAAAAAACAGGCAGATGCCGTTTTGAGTGCAGCCTTGGAAGCAATCATGAAAGCTGTCTCCGACGGCGACAAGGTGACATTGGTCGGTTTTGGCTCGTTTGAGTCGCGGGAACGCAAGGCCCGGGAGGGTCGCAATCCCAAAACTGGCGACAAGATGGAAATCCCGGCAACTAAAGTTCCTGCATTTTCCGCAGGTAAGTTGTTTAAGGACAGAGTTGCACCGCCGAAAGAACCCAAAATTTAATTGGTGAACTGAGTCTTGATTAGACCTGTACACGGTGGGAATTTAGCTTGGGCAGCCGCATTGGCTGGCTGCCCTCCCTCTGCTATTCTCGATTTTTCTGCCAGTATCAGTCCTTTGGGCCCTCCTGAGTCTGCCCTGGCTGCGATTCAAGCTCATTTGAGCAGTCTCACGGCTTACCCAGACCCGGATTATGGAGAGCTCCGGACTGCTTTGGGTGAGGCATTGAATGTTGACCCAGATTGGATTTTGCCGGGGAATGGATCGGCGGAATTGTTGACTTGGGCGGCTTGGGATTTGTCGAAGCTGGAGGGGACTTATTTGGTGACTCCGGCTTTTGGCGATTACTGGCGAGCTCTTTCGGCTTTCGGCGCGCAGGTGCTCGATTGTCCTTTGGATCTCACATCTTGCACCATTGTCAAGAACGGGCAAGATGCCCATTCCACAAGGGATGAATTTTCTTGTGGAACAGGCATCTTGCCTGTTCCCAAACAAGTAATTGAGAATGGTGGAACATCTGGGTTGGATCTCAAATCGTTGGATGCTGGAACCGGAAACGGATTGGTAAGCGATGATTTATCGGTTTCTAACGGTTCCCTTGTCTCTCCTTCTTTCCCTCTCCCGGTTCCTCTTGCTCTCGGCGCCGATCGAGCTTTGTTGCTAAACAACCCTCACAATCCTACGGGTTTGCTCTTCGGTAGGGAGGCGATTCGGCCTTATTTGGAGCAGTTGGGTATGGTGGTGGTGGATGAGGCCTTTATGGACTTTCTACCGCCAGCAGAGCAGCAAAGTTCGATCGCTCTAGTTGAGGAATTTCCGAATTTGGTGATTTTACGATCGCTCACCAAATTCTATTCTCTGCCGGGACTGCGGATGGGATGTGCGATCGCCCATCCCGACATCCTGCGTCGCTGGCAGTTGCTGCGCGATCCTTGGCCTGTGAATGCCTTGGCTGCGGCTGCGGCTGCTGCTATGGTGCGAGATGCTGCTTTTGAGCGGCAAACTTGGGATTGGCTGCCTGGGGCTCGGCGAGAGCTGTTTGAGGGTTTGGCTGATTTACCCGGTTTGCGGCCAATGGCTGGGGCGGCTAATTTCTTGTTAGTTGAGTCCTCGGTGTCGGTGGCTGCAATTCAAAAAAGTCTGTTGCAACAACACCGGATTTTGATTCGGGATTGTTTGAGTTTTCCTGAGTTGGGCGATCGATTCTTTCGAGTCGCCGTGCGCGATCGGGCGGACAATCTGCGACTGATTGCTGGACTTGCCGATGTGATTAGGAATGGCAATTTAATAACTTAATCGACTTGCTTGTTACCAGGCTCTGCCTCCTTTTACTTCCCAGAGTATAGGAGAGAGGACTGTAGGAGCTGTTTAAATTATTAAATTTTCGTTCCTTAGCTGTTAACTCGGAAATTCATCTCACGTCATAATCTTTGATTTTGGCGTGAAATGAATGCCAGAAGAGCGGGCGAATGGAATTCGCGCCTATACAGACAAAACCCGCCTCCGCGGGTTGAAGAGTGGGCCGTTGAAATTACGTTGTTTTC
>NZ_JAEQCB010000236.1:0-8812 GCF_020738785.1 Microcoleus sp. PH2017_05_CCC_O_A
CCCCGCGCCAATTAGCCCAACCCAGAACGCAGATCCGAGAAATGCAGCCAAACCCATTGAAAAGCGATCGCTGGTGGGACGCACTTTTAAAATTGCTAACGCTGCAATTCCTAGAGAAGCCGCCGCAAAAAAAGACATTGCACAGTGAAGTTTAGCGTGGGGAAGCCATGCTGGGTTATTCATATGCCCGTTTGCCAATAAAACTGCATCCACTCCAATTGGGATGATCAGCGTTGACAGTGCAGCAGCACTCAGCAGCCCCTTGGCAAATTGTGGTTGAGCCATAATGAGTTTTTCTCATGTAGATTGCATTCAACTAGGCAACATCGTCGCCATCATCTTTTCGAGTGCTTTTGGATCTTTGAGTAATTGCGCTGCCATCTCTATTTTGTCACGCTTCCCAGTGTTAGAAATACTGGGAAGTTCAGTTTCTTTGCGTACTGATTCTTGCTTCAATGAATCCTTTAAGCCTTCGCCAGTTGGCTTTAGCAACTTTCCATTGAACGATTAAATGCAGCGCGATGAATGCTAGGAATGTGTAGGAAAGCCAGAAATGAAGTGCCCGACCGAGTTCAACCATCTTCGCATCCTGCGGAAATACATCGGGTAGCACTAATCCAAAAAACTTGACCCCGTTGGCTCGAAAGGAATTAGAAAGAAGAAACCCTGCGATCGGGACTGCCCACATAAAGATATACATCAGCGTATGCAACGCAAAATTCTTGAGCCATTGCAGAGAAAACTTAGGCTGCCGTTTCGTGTACTTCTTCCACACCACCTGGAGCAAGGTGAGGATGCGCCAAGTCAGAAGTGCCATCGTCAATACCCCGATCGATTTATGAAAGTCGTAGAGAATGTCTCGAAAGTCATTTCTGGGCATCTGTGACATAAACGTACCGACAACAAACAAAACCAGATAACAGCTTGCCATCCACCAGTGAACTGACATCAACCGTTGGAAAGCAGAGTTGAGCCTGGGCTTCTTAGGTACAGTCTGCAATGAACTCATAGCGGGTTTCTCCCTTAATTTCGCCTCATTATGATCGGTTCCCGTTGAAGATGATTAACTGGGCAGCATCGTTGCCATCATCTTTTCGAGTGCTTTTGGATCTTTAAGCAACTGTGCTGCCATCTCTTTGGCTTGTTCTCCAGGATAGACATCTTCAACTTCATCGATCACGGCTTGCAAGGCTTCTTGAGCAACAACTTTTGGAGACACTTTCGGTGGTGGAAAGTTTCTACTTACTTCTGTATCGACCGTCCCAGGCATCACACCGACAACCAACGTACCTTGCGCTGCCAACTCAGCCCGAACACCCTGAGTCATTAATATTGCCGCAGCCTTAGAAGCACAGTAGGACGCATTCATGGGAAAGTTAACTTTTCCGAGAATACTGAGCATGTTGACGATCGCTCCACCGCCATTGTCCTTTAACACTGGAGCAAAAGCGCGACACATCGCGAGCGTACCAAAGTAGTTCACTTCCATCTCGGCTCTAGCACTAGAAAAGTCAGTCGCAGAAATAAAACCCTTGAGCAAACCGATTCCAGCATTATTAATCAAAAGAGTGACATCCCGGTAGGTTGCTGCTGCGGTGGTTACGGACTGTTCATCCGTAATGTCTAACGAAATTGGAATAATCCGCTCTGGATCAATCGCAACGATGTTAGTCAGAGAATTTAGGTTCCTCGCCCCTGCATAAATCCGAGAAACACCTGCTGTTCGCAATGCTTCCACATAATATCGACCAATGCCACCATTTGCTCCTGTTACAAGAGCGATTGAATTTGTAACGTCCATGATTTCTCCTAGAATGATTAAATGCCTACAAAATACTACCGTTCATTTGAATGGTCTATTCGTTCACCCATCGCGAATTATCCGAAACCAATTATTCAAGCACGTCTGCGATGTCATGCAATATCAATATCAATTAAGGGCGGGAGGCGAAAGTTTTGGTGCAAGTTCTGGAGCGGGCAACATGGGTAAAGGTTCTTCAGAGGTTTGCATATCTAGATTCTGTGTGTAAATCACTTGATAGAGTTGGGGTTCTGCCTTAACAACAAGCCCTTGAAGACGCTTTAAATGATCGGCAAACTCAGGGCTATTTCGCATCGCGACATAATCTTCTACCGATGCAAAATTAGCGTAGTTTGCAGCTCGTGTCCGATCAAGGCTAATGTGCAGATTGGCTGTATAACTGCCTGGGAATTGACCTTTCAATCTCTTGTACTCGGCAACTTGAGTAGAAACAAACTGCTCAGTTTTTTCAGGATCTAGTGTAAATATGTTGATGAGAACAATTCCATCGCCAACTCGGATAGGGTTGACCGGGAATCCATTTTCTAGTTGCAGGTTATCCATGAATCCATTCCTTTAATTTGGGTTTGAGTTAGTTGATTTATGGGCTAAATGCTTTGCATCAGGAGGATAAAGCCAGAGCTTAAACAATCGCGTTACCTGAGGCATAATGACCCAAGTCATCAACGGCATCATGATGGCAATGCTTACAAGTGTTGCTAGCCAAGCAGGGAGTCCATTTGTGATTGGTTTCAGCAGAATCGGCATCAGAGAAATGACTGGATAGATACCGATCGCGCTAACAATCGCAGTTTTCCATTTAGGGGGTGGAAGTGCATTCGGCACTTCAGGCAGAACGAACCAGGCTTCTAAACCATTAACCCGCAAAACTTTTGGATCGCCGATAGTGAGTGCATCTGCCCTAGCAATCCAGCCCTGACAAATGGGAGATTCTTCCCACTCTTGCAAATGAACAACGGTGTCGAAGCGCAGGATCAGTTGCCATGCACCACGCTTCGTTGTGGGATATAAAACTTCACCTCCTGCATAGCCCGGAAAGGTACTAGCTGCAAGAATGACACCTCGCACTGCCTCTTCAAATACAGATTCAAATCCCGGCTTAACGTGCCGAGTAATCGCCACAACTCCAGCAGGAGACTTTACCACTGTCAAAATTTCCCCATCCAAGCGCCATGAACTAAAATGTAAGTGCTTGTTATTAGATATCTTCCCTCCGTGTTTCGCATTTAAGATAAGCCAACCCAAATCGTTTTATTTTGGCAGTAAAATGATAAAGTTTATTTTCCGCCTTACCTCAATACGAAACCAAGCTTAGCAAAGATTTCTGCCGAGTCAAAATCTTGTTAGAAAAATCCAGATTAATCATTGATTCTTGCCCCATTTATTAGAATCTTGCTATGAGGCTGGACATCAAAAGTGTTTCGGCACAATCAGCTCATTAAATTGGTTTTGACATCGCCTTGACGATTTTAGTGACTAAGCTACGTGGCGTGAAGCGCAGACTTTGAACCATCAGCCAGTTTACAATGCCTGGGATGTACACCCTCTGACCACGTTGCATGGCTCGATAGCCTAGAGCAGCTACCTCCTCTGCGATCGGGAGATTCTTGTTTTTGACGAGCGCCGAGGCGTGCATATCGGCTTTGTCTTGGAAACCAGAAGCCGTCGGCCCGGGACAGAGCGCCGTCACGGTGACACCTGTCCCCTCAAGCTCAGCGGCAATTGCTTCTGAGAAACTCAGGACAAATGCCTTGGTGGCGTAATACACAGCCATGTATGGGCCAGGTTGAAATGCAGCGGTTGAGGCAGTATTAATAATCTTGCCGTTGGTAGCCAGGAGGTCAGGCATGAAGAGCTTCGTCAATACGACGATCGTGTTCATATTGATCTGCATCATTGCCAGTTCCGATTGTAGAGTCGAGTCTTTGAACTCGCCAAAAGTGCCATAGCCTGCATTGTTCGCTAGTGCGCTCAGCATGAAGCCACTGTTCTTGATCTCCTTGTACAAGTTGGCGGCTCCTTCATGGGATTCCAAGTCGGCGGCGATGACAGTTGCGGTGATGTTGTATCGTTCTTTCAGATAGGCAGCTTGAGACTCCATTTTGCTGAAACTGCGCGCCGCCAGAATCACGTCATAACCGTCTTGAGCAAAGTTCTCGGCGAGTGCTTTTCCAATCCCTGATGAAGCGCCTGTAATCAGGGCTATTTTGTGGTTACTACGCATAAAAAATATCCTTGGTCGTAAACGACAGACAAATGGCAACCAATCCAAAAATCACGAGAGAAACCCTGAAACTAACTGATTGAATTTTTGAGGATGCTCAATCGAACTCCAATGACCACACTCTTCAATAATTTCCAACCGAGCATTTGGAATGATTTTAGCGGCATTCTGAGCATGGGTTACAGGAACCATCGGGTCTTGTCTACCCCAAACAATTAGGGTCGGAGCCACAATAGTCCCTAATCTTTCAGTAATCGACTGGTGAAATTGTCCCCAGATGTTGAAGTTTGAACGACCGACGTTTAATGTTGCTTCTGACGCGCCAGGAATCGTCGCCATTTGATAAAACTCCTTGACGATCTCGTCAGTAATGAGGTTTGAGTCATAGACCGCCTGCTTACACAACATTGCCACACCCGATTTACTTGGCGAACTCAATAATCTGCCTAAACGTGGAAACGTTGAGATCCGCAACAGAAAATTGATTTCTTTACCTAAACCAGCACTGCCAACCAGAATAAGTCGATCAACTAACTCTGGAAAGTTCAGCGCAATGGTGAGTGCCACTCCACCACCCGCAGAAGTTCCAATCAAGCTCGCTTTAGAGATGTCTAAAGCCTTCATGAAATCCCGCGTGAACTGCGCCATGAAGTCAAAGGTGTAATCAGTATCCGGTTTATCGGATTGACCCGCACCGACCATATCAAACGCATATACACGATGATGAGTGGCTAATTCAAAGATATTGTGCTTCCACAACTCAATATAACCGCCGCCACCATGAAGCAAGATGACCGTGTTGCCTGAATCACCAGTTTGCCAGTATCGGGTATTCACTGAACCGACTTTGACATATTGGTCTTGCAATTGATCAGTACTATTCATCAAGCCCCCTTACCTAACATTGCGGGTACGTCAATTTCCTTAATACAAGTAGCTCGTGACAAGGAGAGAATGCAATCAATAATTCTTAGAAGATCTGTTAGAGGAATTGCCTCACCGCCTGATAGATTATCTGCGGCAAGATCAGCCAAAACTTCGGGTGTGCCGACATTGCCAGGATTAATCACTGTGACACTGATTTGCTGCGATCGCAACTCTTCACGCAATGAATGCACAACACCCCGCAACCCGAACTTAGAAGCACTATTAGCAACCTCTCGCCCTGGGAAATTATCCCGACCAGAGAGCGCACCCATAAAAATGATTTTTGGATTATCTGATCGTCGGAGGGCAGGTAGTAAAGCTTTAACCAATCGTATTGGAGCCATTAGATTCACGGCAATGACTTGAGAAATGTCTGCATCAGAGCAATCTTCAAACTTATACTGGCTAGTAAACGCATGGGTTTCCCAAGTGCCTCCCATGTATAGTAGTGCATCTAAGGAATCTTCCCCGATCGCTTTTGCCACTGTTTCCACACCCCCTATGTTAGACAAGTCTGCCTGAATCCACTCCCCGATCGGCGACTCTGTGCGAGAAACTGCTAGCAAGCGATCGCACTGAGATGATAAATGTTCAGCAACGGCAAGCCCAATGCCACGGCTCGCGCCAGCCACAAGAATCGTCTTGAACGACATATTATGTTCTCCTGTTTAATTGAAACAAAAACCGAACTTGGTAATTCCTGGAAATTCGAGATTAAATTGTTCGGCGAAATACTCGGCGTGAAAGGTTTGGTATGGCTTAAACCCAATAGACTCATAGGTATGACGAGCCACATCGTTCCCATTGATGACCATAATTCCTGCGTGAGAATGCTGCTGCGATCGCCCTTCCTCTAGGAGCGCTCTGAGTAGCACTTTTCCTAATCCTCGACCTCGTGCTTCTGGCAAGACGGCAACATTTTCAATAATCCAAGGTGCTTGAGGGGTTAGAAAAAACGGTCGCAAATCGCCACCCCAAAATTGGATATAGCGATCGCGAAAGTTCCTCCACAATCAAGAAATCAGTCACATTCCCCCAGTTAGAAGCACCTGCCCTCAGTTCCGCCTCAATGAATTGCAATGCGCTTGTTCCAGTACCTTGCAAAATGTCCTCCCAAAAGCAATGATTCAAAGGAGGTAAGGAAGCTTCGTACTCGATTCTGGCAAGAAAAGGAATATCCGCGATCGTGGCTTTGCGAGTGTTTAGAGTCGTTTGCATGACAGCCTCCTTGAGAAAAATCCCATAAAAGATACAGTCTGTATGTATCTAAAATATCGACTCTTTCCAATCCTGTCAAGATACATACTGTATGAATGTCAAGCAACCTGCTATGCCCACTAAACTAACCAAGGCTGAACAAACCTTACGTACCCGCCGTGCCATCCTTGTTCGGGCGCGTCATCTCTTTGCAACCAAAGGGTATGCAGCCACCGGAACCGAGGAAATTATCAGCGAGTTGGGGATTACTCGTGGGGCGTTGTATCACCAATTCAACGATAAGCTGGGAGTCTTTAAAGCTGTGATTGCCGAAGCCTATGGCGAGATCACAGGCTACATCAGAAGCAAAATACAGCCCCTAGACAACAATTGGGAACAGTTGGTAATCGGTTGTCAGGCATTCTTAGAGATTGCACAGCAAGAGGAATTGCGACGATTGGTGTTCATTGAAGCCCCAGCGGTTTTGGCGGCAGACACCTTAGTCGAGTTCGACCAGTATGGGTTTGGATTGCTCTATGAGGCAATCCAGATAGCCGTCAAGGAGGGAAAGCTAAATACGATCGATGTGGAGGGCTTTGCTCATTTAGTAAATGGTTCGCTGAATGAGTTGGCAGCGTGGGTCGCGCAATCCAATGATCCTAAACGGTTAAAAACGGCTCAACAATTGATCGAGACGTTACTAACTCGGCATCAAGTCTGATGCTCTGATTGGTTATGCTGCGACTCAACGTGGTGTTTATCCAACGATTCTCGCCACGCAGTTCTATTTTTTGGCTTGATAGTGTCGATAATATCCATTAACCTTCACTCTATTTCCTGCATAACAACTCGATTGAGGGCATTATGTGTTTTTAGGTACATTCGATTGGTTAGACTTACCTTACCCACCCAATATTATAAAAAAACTCATCAGTATTGTGAAATGCGACATAGACCGAAACATAACTTGCAAGGCACAGCCAGAGCACCCTCAGTAGAATAAAAAACGTAGCTCGTCGTTGGCCGATACCAACACAACAGGCTAGACTAGCAAATCCAACAGCAAGTCCAGCCACCGTATCTACTGCACCGAGAATTGGGCTACGCATCAAAAAGTAGATCGTGGTAAAGATGGCGAACAATACCCAACCAACTCCTTCAAAAATTAGGAACGTCCGGCGGCGTATTGAACGCTCTGGTAAATTTGCCACAATAGACAGAGCCATGAGCGAAGTGACATTTAAGAAGAGCCACATGGGGGCAAACAACCAATCAGGCGGTGAAAATTGCGGCTGCTCAAAGTTGTTGTAGAAAATCTTGTCACCACCATAACCGACTGGCAGCGCACTCACCAAGTTCGCAATCACGAAGATGACGAGGGCGTGCCACCAAAGGAAGACACGACTTTCGATGACGGGCTTAGGGTTGGTTTTAGTGTCGCTCATTTCTGTTCTGGTGTTAGCTAACTAAGGTACTGATACATCAATTGCGAGAAAAAGTCTAATACCTAAGCCGACTCAATTATCCGCATAACGCTTGAGCTAAGCCGCCCCGCGTCGGGGTCGGCTTGAACGAATGTTAGGCCGCAATCACGCTTGTCTGGAAGTATTGCACAACCTCTGTCAGGTCTAGGGCAACGTAATCCTTGGTATGCGACTCCTCAAAGTGACGTTTGAATGCGGCTTCATCGTCAAATCTCTCCCATAGTATTAAGCGGAGAGGAGTTGTTGTGTCTTGATGAAGCTGAAATATGGAACAACCTGGCTCTTTGAGGGTCTCGGCGCATAAGATCGTTAACGAATCTATTGCCTCTTTGGCCTGAGATTCTTCTTTGATGCGAAGTTCGGCGGTAATGTAGTAGCCAGGAGAAAAGTTACTCATATTAGGTTTTCCGTTGTATGTAGTTGCCGCAAGAAAGTTTGAAAGAAAGTCCGATCTGGAATTTCTACCTTGCTGCCTAAATTCTCAAACGAGCGGCGGCAAGCAACCTTGAACTCAGTCATTGACCCTCAACCGTCTGCTGCATTTGATTGATTATGCTGCTCAACGTTGCAAAGCTTTCAACCCAAGGTTTGGAAATAGCTGACTCGTAACAGCGAACTGCACCCATGCACTTGCTAAGGTTTCTAAAGTGCGTGCTACCAGAAGATTACCTGCATTAACTGGTTTGTAACCGCAGTCTTCAATGAGACTTGCAGCGATTTGTTTTGCTTCAACGTCGTCACCACAGTAAAAAACGCTAGGAAAATCAGCACCGAATTGTCTTGAGTCTGAAGCAATAATTTCAGCAAATGTAGTATTGAATGCCTCCACAACTTTTAAGTCAGTCGCTAGACCGATCGTCTGCCCCGTGAAGTCTGGCTGAATTCCACTCACACAAGTAATGACAATTTTTCCATCCAAAGAGCCAGCCGCATGAATGACCTCTTCCAATGCTGGCAGCCAAACAGCTAGTAAGATAATGTCTTGTGCTGCTGCCTCTTGAATTGTTCCTGCTTTTGCAGTCGCCCCTGCCGCTGTTGCCAGCTCAAGCAGCTTATTTCGATCTCGTGAGTAAGAAAAGACGACTTCATGTCCTGCCTTTGCCCAAAGTTTACCCAACCCAGCACCCATGTTGCCAGCACCAATAATGCCAATTTTCA
>NZ_JAEQCB010000237.1:0-5871 GCF_020738785.1 Microcoleus sp. PH2017_05_CCC_O_A
TCAAAGAGGACTCAAATTAATTGCATTTTGCATCAAACTCTGTAGTCGGTTTTAACCGACTTTCGCTTTGAGGCAGGGGTTTAAACCCCTGCCGGACTGTGGGAAAGTAGAAAGTATCAACAAACTGGATTTGATATTAAATATTGTCTCACCACAGGACAAACACTAAATAGCGTTTCATTCTCAATTTCTTCAATTTCAACTAACGATCGCCTCCCCAAAGATTGCAGCCCGTTGAACAACTCCGAGGGCGATAAATCGGCATCTTGTAGCAATTGCTCTATCGAAACTGAATTTGCTTCGAGGCTGAGGCGGGAAATGAGCTTTTTCTCTAATTCTGACAGGCGATCGATCTGCGGGTGCAATGCTGCTGCCAATTCTTCCCCTAGGAATACCATATCATATTTCAAAAAATCTGCAACCCTGCCTCGGAATATTTCTTGAATGGTGGTGGCGACTATTTTTAACCACAATGGATTGCCTCGGTAGGCATTAATTAGGTTTTCCCATTTTTCGGGGTTTAGTAAACTTTTTTGTCGGAAAATTTCGGTGGCATCTGTACCTATGCCTTTGAGTTGTAAAGTACGAACTGGTGAATTTTCGCCTGTTAATGCGGTAATTTCTCTGGGGGTTTCCCAAGTGTGGAGGATCAAACAACTGTTGTGGGTTGTTTCTCCGATTTGTCGGAAGAGGATGCTGTAATTTTCGCAGTCTGGGCGGTAATTTCCTGCGAGTTGTCCGTTGCTGAGGAGAGTTTGCGCGTCGTCGAGGATGATGAGACAGCGGTTTTTTCGCAGATATTCCATTAACAGGGAAAGTCGATCGCCAATGCTGACTGGTAATTCGGTTTCTGGTTGATTGGCGATAAATTGAATCAGGTTTTTTAGGGTGGTTGCGAGGGGTGGAGAGGTGCGGAGACTTCGCCAAATTACGCAGTCAAAGTGATGTTGAATTTGTGGGATGAGGTGGAGGGAAAGTGCGGTTTTGCCGATGCCGCTGAGTCCTGATATGGCTGCGAGGTTGCACTTTTCTTGGACAATCCATTTTTCGAGGGTGGCGAGTTCGGATGTGCGATCGTACAATAATGAAATATGAGGGGCATCTGCTAAGTCTAGTCTGGTTTGGGGTTTTGAGGTGTCTGGGGTGGGCTTGGAGGGCGATCGATCTTTTGGAATTTCGGGAGGTTGCAAAGTGTCTCCACAAACATTGATGTTATTAATTTGTGCAAAGTCTTTCGCGAAATTTGATGAAACAATGGAGAATCGCCACCTCTCCATAGCAATTTTTAAATTTGATTTATTAACCTCTTCACCAAATACCTCTGAAAGGATTTGCCATAACTCAGAGGCTACATTTCTGACATGACCTTCAGTCCGATGGGATTCTTCTGCGATTGTAGAGTGTTTTTGACCTTTCCATACACCCAGCAGGATAGCTTTTTGCAGATCGTCCAAGTGTTCTCCTGTTTTGGCGAAAACCATTTCGTCGGCAAATCTCAAGACTTCTTGAACGTCCATTAGTCGGCTTGTGGGAATTTTAGTTATTGTATCATACTTTTTATGACATTTTATAGCAGAAATGATTAAATCTGACATTTAATGGGATAAGGCTTTGTAAAACTCATTACATTTCCTGACTTTTTATGACTAGACATAACTTGAATATTGACACGAAAATATTCTATATTTACAAGCACAACTGTACTTTTAACAGTCAATTGTATAGCTATAACAAATCAAAAAACTTCCTGTAGGAGGGAGAATTATGAGTAGCAGTAATAATACTATTGCTATCGTTAGTCTTGGGCTTGGTATTGTTGTCATCATGGGGATCGGTGGCATTGTTGCCTACTCGAATGTGAATAATCAGCTAGTTAGCACTCAAACTCAGTTACAACAAGCTCAAAAGGAGCGAGACGAGTTTAAAAAACAGAGCGAGGAAAAAGATAAAGAGATCAATGAGAAAGATAAAGAGATCAAAGATATTCGTGAAACTTCTGGCGATCGCGAAAGTCAAATTGCTCAAAAACAAGGCGAACTTCAGCGAGCTAAAGCAGAGACTCAGACGGTAAGCGGCTGCCTAAAAGGTGTATTGGAGGCAATCTCATATCAAGATGACCAAAGTAAGGCTATCTTTGCTCTAGGAGCAGTAAAGGATAAGTGCGAATCAGCCGGAAGGATCGTACAACGAAT
Source organism: Microcoleus sp. PH2017_05_CCC_O_A (assembly GCF_020738785.1). NCBI lineage: Bacteria > Bacillati > Cyanobacteriota > Cyanophyceae > Oscillatoriales > Microcoleaceae > Microcoleus > Microcoleus sp. PH2017_05_CCC_O_A. The sequence continues at coordinate 2,193 of NZ_JAEQCB010000237.1, forward strand.
AGAAAACACACAGGATGAACAACAATCTCCTCGTACAAGCAATATCCAATCGAATTAATAAATCAGGGTGCCATTACATTTGTTCAAAAGTCAGCGAACTTCCTGCTTAGCATCGCTGCGGGTAATCGCTCTTTCTTTTTCTGAAGTGCGATCGTCCTTATGTTATTACAAGCTTAAATTATTTCTGCACACATCATTTGGTTACTAAAGCAATGAACAAAAAACTAGGAATTTTAGCGATCGCAGCTCTTTTTACTATCAGTGGGGCTATCCTTAAAGGTACTCAAATGGCTAATGCTAAGCTAGTAGCACCCACTACAGTCACTAATCAAAACTTTACAGATAATAAGTTAACAATCTTAGCGCAGGGTTATGGACAACCACAGGGTAGCCCTTGGGAACAGGTAGATGCACAAAAATACAAAAATCCCGATACCGGGCAGACTTTTTGTTTCTACTATAACCCAGGACGCTGGGCACCGTGTCCAAATCAGGGCACATCAGTTATCAGAGTGCGAAATGCCAAATGCACGGGTTCCAATATTACCCAAGCATTAGCCGATCGATGTCCACGCGCTTTGTGTGGATTAGCAGAGCTTCAAGCCAGTTTAGACGAACTTAGAAGTAACGGACGCTCAATTCCTGCTTTACCTTGTAATGGTCTCCCCTAGCAAACAGATGTGGATTTATCTAATAAGTGAGTTTGATTTTTAGGGTGCTTTGTTAACGCCCTTTATTTTACATCATTTTTGAGAGCGATCGCCCTTCCTTCACTGAAGTGCGATCGCTCTAATTATTCTTCACTCAAACTATTTCCGAGGCTAAAAGCCTACCATCAACTCGCTCATATTCATCTTCCAGTAGCCACGAATGAGCCTCATCGTAACTTGAACCTAAAAACAGCAGTTTATAATTCGGCGATGGCTCGTAAATACCACACTTACTATTTTTGCCACCCACTAACATCAGAATCCGAGGCGGGAAAACAATCGGATCTACCCACAACTCGATAAATTCCCAATCATTGACTTGTTCGACGAGGTTTTGTGCGGGGGATAACATGGTAATTATCGGTTCCTTTGATGATTTTAATTTCTGCGTAATACAGCGGAATGCGACTGCCGTCGGCTCTGATTTGATGACCTATAGGATAATCAAAGTATAGCCCGTAGCGATCGTAGTCATCGGTTTCATCCTCAATCCCTGTAAGCTCTCCTCTATCTATAATAGCTTGTATCACTAAATCCATTGTGGCTCTGTCATTAAACACATGAGCTTTTTCTTCTTTTCTCAGCAGTCTTTGTACCTGTGGCGTTTCGGGAAGATGTTTGTCAAATAAACTGGTTCTTGGGTCTGGTGTTAGTTCGCGGTTAATGCCACTCATTAACTAATTATATAGGATACTTGCAATTGATCCTACCATAACCTTATATCAAAAGCGCCCTGACTTGAATTGAGGAGCGAGCGCTTTTATAATAACAGAAGAGAGGATATTTAAGCACTTTCCTCAATTAAATCTGCTTCAGCATCCCGCCGTCTGTTCATCCCTTCTTCAATGCTCGTTCCCAGCCAAATTCGTTTCATTTTGCGAATTTGTTCGGCAATTTTACTCACATTTTTTTTCGTTACCAAATCGCGAACTACACGCATTTCCAGGCGGCGGTTTCCCTGCATACTCGTGCCGCGGTTGAACACCAAACTTACCAATCCTCCTTGAACATCTGCCGGCAATTGTTCAAAACCGGGAAATGCTTCTTTTGTCAGATTGTAAAATTTCGGCACTGTGACAACATTAAAAACTTCCCATGCTAATTCCCAGGGAACAATGATGTCTCTAACACTAGCTAAACGTTCTTTTGCTGCATCCTCTGTCAACTCGCAGCATTCACTCAAACGCTGGCGCTCAACATCTGTTAATTTCTGCCAATCTTGGTTGAAAACTTCTACTGTGTTGTAACCTAGATCGTAACCGATGCCGATCGTAATTCCCGATGCTCCTTCCGGCCAAGTTGGGCGCTGCAACTGGTTTTCGTAGTATTCCCGCCCGCCACCGACCTCGAATTCTAAGATTAGCTCGATCGCCCTGTATGATAAAAGTGACGACCCCAAAGGTTCCCCAGGGAACAAAGCAGCTAGCGTTTCCGGGCCCGGTATGCCGTTTGCCAAAATTTTTTGATTGGTTTGAAACTGTTTGAGGGATGCTTCTGTTTTCGGCCCAAACTTGCCGTCAGCAGGGCCCGGATTCAACCCTAACTCCAGCAAGCGTTTTTGAAGTTTCACAACATCGGAACCCGATGCACCTAATTTTAGAGTTTGCACAACCTGTTTTCCTGTAATGCGATCGGCACAATAATTTTTGCTTGATATTGTACCACAACCAGCATCTCCCAAACTATGAGATTAATTCTGCCTCACTCAGCAGAGCAAAATCGCGCGGATTGTTTAACACGAAACCGTCATTTTCTTTAATTAAATCACCAAAACAGGTGACAGGCGATCGGGCTTCATAAGCCTTGAGGGCCAACTGATAATCTGCTTCCGGCAATTCCAGATTAATTTTTCTCAGCTTCCCCACCACAAATCCTATTAAAGTAATTTGGTCTGGAGATTCTGCCCCATACACTTTATTAATCCATCCCGAGATTGCAACATTAGGTAAAACCGTGATTAAATCGCTGAGAATATCTAGCTGAGAACGATTTTCTATAACTTCTAGTGCTTTTAAGTTTCGACACATCACCTCTGCAAAATCATCAAAATCTTGGTGAGGTGAAACCAATACTTCCCCCTCCTGACTCACAGAATTTTTCTTAATCCAAATGAATCCCTCATAAAATTTACGAGCTTTATGCCAGCCATTTATCTGTAAGTATTTCTCCAACACATTTGGCTCAATTGTTTTCAGAATGTGACTATCTCTTACAGTTACTTTCATGGCAAACTTCCCTCGCTAATGCGCTGTATCATTGACTTAAGAGCTTCTACTGTAAACTGATTGCTGCGGGGTAAAGAAACAGTCACATTTGCTATATTTTGTGTTTCTGTCTGTCCCCGCAATGACATCCAGTAGGCACAATTTCTCATACACAGTTCCGCTTCTGACTGCTGCAACCAGTCTTCTAGATTTTCTGGTACTAAAACTACAACTAAGATTCGAGGTACTAGGGCATTTCTTCTCAAATCATTGTAGTTTTTGACTTTGAGCGGATATCGGATGTAGTCGCCGTCTATCACGTCCCTTGAAGTACATTTTAATTGTAACTTCAACTCAGGAAAATAAACGCTTCCGTCACCGCTGGCAGCCGTGATTTGTAAGTCGATGCTGTCGAAGTCTAACTCTAACGGATCGATCGAGAAACCCGCAACTGCCGCCACAGCACGTACATAAGCTTTGCTGAAAAGTTCTTTCTGCTGGTTCAGTTCCATTCCAAAATAAACATCTTGCAAAAATAATATATTTTACAAGAGAGGTGTTCCACAAGTAATTATTGTAGGAGAGTTCTACCCGAGACGCGATCGATTCATATAATTTCTTATTCTTAGTCCGCGGAGGCGGACATTGTTTGTGTAGTAGCGGTTTCAAGAGACTGTTGGCGAATGTCTGAGGGGTGTCACCCCTCAGACATTGCCGTCCTGAATAGGCAGAATGATTGTGTAATCACGCACCATATTAAATAAT
>NZ_JAEQCB010000238.1:0-5853 GCF_020738785.1 Microcoleus sp. PH2017_05_CCC_O_A
TGTGGCTGAAGCCGCGCACTCGCTCCAAGGCGACTGAAGTCGCTAATCGGCTAGACCCCAGCCTTAAAAGGACGGGGCTTGCGCCTCGTTTTTCGGTCAAGCTTAATGGGGATCGAAACTACCACGCCAACCACCCTATCGCCCAGCAAGCATACCGAATCGGATTGCAGTATCTTTTTCTCCCCTAATTTCACAGCGCTAGAGCCTAAACTCAAGCCTTTTTGCTTTCCAGGGCCCAGCGAGCTAGCTCTGTCCGGTTATGCAGACCTGTTTTGCCCAGCATATTGCTAACGTGGCTCTCTATAGTGCGCTGGCTGACATTCATCACGTCTGCGATCTGGCGGTTTGCCATACCCTGCGCTAGCAACTGTACCACCTTTAACTCAGTGGGAGTCAATTCGACATTGCGGCGCGCCTTAATTTTCGGGCCGCTCTCTATACCTGGATTTGAGTGACGAATCAAGCGGGATGCTGCTTTCAGAGAAGATTCTACTTGGGCTACCAGTTCTTCGGGCTCAAAAGGCTTAACTATATAAACATCAGCTCCAGTGCTCAAGCCTTTTACTCGATCGGAACTTTGACCTTTGGCGGACAAGAAAAGAACCGGAATCCAGCTCGTGCGCGGGTCTTCTCTGATGTGTTTGACTAAAGTGTACCCGTCCATTTCTGGCATCATCACATCACAGATGATCAAATCGGGGACTTCTTGTTCGAGTTTTTCTAGAGCGTGTCTGCCGTTTTCTGCTGTGATGACGTTGTAGCCCCGAAACTCTAAGTAATCCTTGACTAGCAAGATCAAGTTCGGGTCGTCGTCAACCAGCATCAGCCGTTTTTGCTCTCCTGAATTATTGTCCTTCATGTTTCTTCCCGCTAGAGTATCCCGCACAATTCCTTGTTTTTCACTCCTGTTTTTTCCGTCAGTCCAGTGTCAGCCCGGGAAAGTTGGGGGTTGAGGACGGCGGTGGGGTGAAGGGATGGCGGTGAGGGGAAAGCGGGGCGGGTATTACCGCTTCCTCTCCCAGTGTTCGATGCCCGTTTGTGAATGTCTTGCGACCTGGAACGGAGCCAAAACCTGTAATGGACGATCGCCTGTCACGATCGGCCTTGATTGATGGAAGACTCACGCTCCCTAGCCCAAGTTAAATATTTAATCTCGATCGGTTCAATTGCAAGTTGATGCCCCGGTTTTAAATGATACTTCTGATATAGAGAAATTTAAGCAGGCTCCCTACTTACGTATTTAACTATTTCTAGTGTAGTTTGGCAAACTGCCGGATGTCTGCTACTGAGAAACTTTTCGGCAAACTCTCGCCAGAGGGCGATCGAACTGCTTCGATACACCTCTTAAAAAAACACACAGCGACAAGCAAGACTACCAGAAACAGGTAGGAGAGTACAGTTGTTCGATCGATCCGCAGGTGCGATCGCCCAACGCGCTCACGCTCTCTACTTTACCGTCTTAAACCTAACACCTTACTTATCCTGCTGTGCTTTTTCACCGCGCTATAGTTAAATATCTGCTTTCGCCTCAGCAGGCTCCGGCAAAGGATGAGTCAAAAAAGCGTATTCTTCAACCACCTGTGAGCCGATCAGATGTTCCTGAATAATTCTCTCCATGACGAGGGGAGTAACATCGCGATACCACACTCCGTCTGGGTAGACTACCATAATCGGGCCAGACGCGCACACTTGCAGGCAGTTAGCTTTAGTCCGAAAAATGCAGGTTTGCCGATCGGCTTTTGGCTTGTCCAACCCCAATTCTTGCAAGCGTTTTTTTAAGTAATTCCAAGCCACCAGACTGCTTTCTCGATCGCAACACTTGGGCACGGTTTGGTCGGCACAGATAAAAATATGCCGTTCAATTCGCTCTATTCCCAGGCTTTGGACGCAAGCGCTCAAGCCTTGGCTGCAAGATTCATCGTTGTTATTTTCAGATATTTTATTCATTCGTTAATAATAATTAATTAGCGATCGAAACTCATCACCACTCTCCCACTCTCCCACTCTCCCACTCTCCCACTCTCCCACTCTCCCACTCTCCCACTCTCCCACTCTCCCATTCCCCCACTCATCCTCGGTTCGGGAACCCGTACAGACAGATAAGTTGCGATCGCCCCTTACTAAAGCTAAATTAGCACTCAGGAGTCGAGAGTGCTAATATGTCAGTGTAAGCAGTCAGCCGTTGCTTTCATCGCGACCACTGACGGCTAACTGACTAGGATCTGTAATCTGGAGATTTATTTATGGCAGCAGTATCACTGAGTGTTTCTACCGTTAAACCGCTAGGCGAGCGCGTGTTCGTGAAAGTAAGCGCTAGCGAAGAAAAAACCGCCGGCGGCATCCTTCTACCCGACACAGCTAAGGAAAAGCCCCAAGTAGGCGAAGTCGCGGCCGTGGGCCCCGGCAAGCGCAACGACGACGGCAAGCGCGTTGAAATGGAAGTCAAAGTCGGCGACAAAGTTCTCTACTCGAAGTATGCCGGTACCGACATCAAACTCGGCACTGACGAATACGTCTTGTTGGCCGAAAAAGATATTCTGGCGATCGTCAACTAATTAATCATTAGTCATCAGTCATCAGTCATCAGTCATTAGTCATTAGTTTAAAGCGAACGCCGCCAAAAAACTAATGACACAAGACAAATGACTCGCCATCCATCCCCAATCTAAAATCTCAAACCCTCTCATCCCCAAAAACTATGGCTAAGCGTATAATCTACAACGAAAATGCACGTCGCGCCCTCGAACGCGGTATGGACATTCTCGCCGAAGCAGTCGCCGTTACCCTCGGCCCCAAAGGTCGTAACGTGGTTCTCGAAAAGAAATTCGGAGCTCCTCAAATCGTCAATGACGGCGTAACCATCGCCAAAGAAATCGAACTCGAAGACCACGTAGAAAATACAGGCGTTGCCTTGATCCGTCAAGCTGCTTCCAAAACCAACGACGCAGCAGGCGACGGCACCACAACTGCTACCGTTCTGGCTCACGCAATGGTCAAAGAAGGTCTGCGTAACGTAGCTGCTGGTGCAAATGCGATCGCCCTCAAGCGCGGTGTTGACAAAGCAACCGGCTTCTTGGTAGAAAAGATTGCCGAACACGCCAAACAAGTAGAAGATTCCAAATCCATCGCTCAAGTCGGCTCAATCTCTGCTGGTAACGACGATGAAGTCGGCCAAATGATTGCCAATGCAATGGACAAAGTGGGCAAGGAAGGCGTAATTTCCCTGGAAGAAGGGAAGTCTATGACCACCGAACTCGAAATCACCGAAGGGATGCGCTTCGACAAAGGCTACATTTCTCCCTACTTCGTCACCGACACCGAACGGATGGAAGCGATTCTAGAAGAACCCTTCATCTTGCTGACAGACAAGAAAATCGGCTTGGTACAAGACTTAGTACCAGTGCTCGAACAAGTAGCTCGTTCCGGCCGCCCGCTGTTGATCATTGCAGAAGACATTGAGAAAGAAGCTCTAGCTACCCTCGTTGTCAACAAACTGCGCGGTGTGCTGAATGTAACTGCTGTCAAAGCACCTGGTTTTGGCGATCGACGCAAAGCCATGTTAGAAGATATCGCCGTATTGACCGGCGGTCAACTGATCACCGAAGACGCCGGTTTGAAACTGGAAAACACCAAGCTGGACATGATCGGCAAAGCCCGCCGCATCACCATCACCAAAGACAGCACGACAATTGTTGCCGAAGGTAACGAAGTCGCAGTCAAATCTCGCTGCGAACAAATTCGCCGTCAAATGGACGAAACCGAATCTTCCTACGACAAAGAAAAGCTGCAAGAACGTTTGGCCAAATTGGCTGGTGGCGTCGCAGTCATCAAAGTCGGCGCAGCTACCGAAACTGAAATGAAGGATCGCAAACTGCGTCTTGAAGATGCGATCAACGCAACCAAAGCTGCTGTCGAAGAAGGCATCGTTCCTGGTGGTGGTACAACTTTGGCTCACCTAACTCCTCAATTGGAAGAGTGGGCTAATGCCAACCTGAAGGGCGAAGAGTTGACCGGTGCTTTGATTGTGGCACGGGCTCTGGCTGCTCCCCTGAAGCGGATTGCTGAAAATGCTGGTTTGAATGGCGCTGTCATCGCTGAGCGCGTCAAAGAAAAGCCGTTTAACGTTGGTTTCAATGCAGCGACAAATGAGTTTGTCGATATGTTTGAAGCTGGTATCGTTGACCCTGCGAAGGTAACTCGTTCTGCTCTACAAAATGCCGCATCTATTGCCGGCATGGTGCTGACAACCGAGTGCATCGTCGTTGACAAGCCTGAACCCAAAGAAGGCGCTGCTTCTGGCGGCGGCGGCATGGGCGGCGGCGACTTCGATTATTAATCGATAGTTTTTAAAGTAGGTGAGGGCGGTAGCGCCCCCACCTACTTTATTTTATTTAATTAGTTGATTAATAAATCAAGTTATAATAGCGTTCTCTCTAGTACACTGGGAGGCGCTATGAAAGCAGAAGTTCTCAAAAGATTATTTAGGGCGATCGCCAGTGCCGACACTGAGGCGATCGACAAACTCACATACCTAGTCATTCAGGAAGAACGCCAGAAGGGACACACCCTGTTAGCCGACCAATTAGAGAATATTTCCAAAAAGAGCCCGAAAGAAAAATCGATCTCTAACAGCAAAACAGCTTCGCCAGTAACAGAAAGCCGACAAGCTCTAAGCGAACTACCGACGAGTAAGCGATTAAATCTTCCTTTAGTGACTGTCATAGCAAGGGAAAAATTGCGGCATCATATGGTGCTTCCTGAAGTTATCGAAAAACGTTTCCAGCGAATTGAGCGTGAGTATGCAGCAAGAGATAGGCTTGCTCATCACGGACTCCGCTACAGACAAAAAATTCTTCTGTACGGTTTCCCCGGCTGTGGTAAGACACTCGGAGCAGAGCGTTTAGCTTGGAATACAGGTTTACCACTTCTCAAAGTTCGATTTGATGCAATGGTATCATCTTTTTTAGGCGAAACGGCGAGTAATTTGAGGCTGGTTTTTGAAGAAGCATCAAAAAGTCCATGTTTGTTGTTCCTGGATGAATGCGACTCAATTGCTAAATCTAGAGAAGACCATCAGGAAGTAGGAGAAATTAAGCGAGTGGTAAATACATTTCTTCAAATTTTGGATGAATATGAACCAACTTTTGGTCTGATTGTAGCAGCTACAAACCTCACTAAATCTCTTGATACTGCACTTTGGAGACGATTTGATGATTTGATAGAAGTACCAAAGCCAGGAGAAAAAGAGTTAGAATTTATCCTAAAAGAAACACTATCTGCTATTGAAGTCGGCTCTATTAACTGGCCTGTACTCATTGAGCAGATGAGAGATTTTTCGGCTGCTCAAGCCGTGAGGGTTGCACAAGATGCTGCTAAACGGGCAATTCTTGAGCGAGAGGAGCTCGTGATTCACGAACACTTGGAAGAAGCGATTAAAGAAATCAAGGTTGCATAAACTTAATTTTTGGTGTTAGGAAAACTAAATGGTTGAACGTTCTGATAGATTTCCGCATATTCAACTCAAGTTTGAAAGAGCAGGAATTGCTGCAAGTCCACAAGGAGGAGGCAAACCAAATGCAATAACATCTACGAATACAAGCAATCGACAAGGACATGGAAGTAAATTAAAGAGTTCTTTAGACTCCTTAATTTGTTATTGGCAAGATAGTCAAAAAACAAGAGAAGAAGAGGAAAAGCCACCACTTCCTGAAAAAGCTATACCTATCATTTTACAGATTGATCCTACTGCATTCGATGCCAGGGCTATTTCATTCTAAACAGCTTCTTCAAAACGTCTAGACCATAGCCAGCGAGCCGTTGTGCCTGTGCCATATTTGTTTCTCCAGCTTCTCG
>NZ_JAEQCB010000239.1:0-14874 GCF_020738785.1 Microcoleus sp. PH2017_05_CCC_O_A
AAGTACGGGGAGACTTGGGTGCGATCGCAAAGTACAGATCTGGGACAATTGTCAATCTACGGAGCACAACGCACTCAGGATGGTGCTTTGACGCTGGTAATCATTAACAAAACCAGTAAAAACTTGACCAGCAACTTGAGTCTGAAAGGCTTTAACCCAGGTGCCAAAGCTCAAGTTTACACCTACAGCGAGGCGAACTTGCGGGCGATCGTCCGTCAGAACGATTTAAGTGTCAGCGCTGCTGGCTTTCAGGCAACTTACCCAGCTAATTCTATTACTTTGGTTGCCATTCCGAAAGCGAAGGCTTAGTCAGTTGTCAAATCCACTAGCATTGGAATTTTTACTGTGGCGACTAATCCCCGCTAATCTCCACTAACCTTTCACCGGTTCTCAAAAGTTCCAGCGCATCTAACAAATGTGCACTAAGAATCTCTCGCAACCGATCATTTGATGTATTGCCACACGTCAACCAGATAATTTGTGGAGGCGAATCAAGACGATCGACCAAATCAACAAAGTCGCTGTCTTTAGTCATCAAAATAACTCCCTGCGCTTTGGCGGCCTCGAAAATTTCAGGATCTTCAGCATCTCTCAGTCCAATGTCGCGCAAGGCTACCGCTGCTACTCCAAGTGTATTAGTCATCCAGGTTGCGATCGCTGGTGGCAGATGTGCATCTACCCAGATCGTCATGCAACTAACACTGGATGATTAAGTTTACGTGATGCGTACAAAAGAGATGCTTTGAGGTCATCTCTTTCCAAATCGGGCATTTCTTCGAGAATTTGTTCAGCACTCAAACCGGCCGCAAATAAGTCTAGTACATCTGATACCCGAATTCTCATGCCACGAATACAGGGACGACCACTACACTGTCTGGGATTAATTGTGATTCTTGCAAGTAGTTCCAACATTCAAGTTAGTGAGGGTGAACACTTATCTTCATTATATCACATTAAGCATCAACCATCCAATCAATACACTTCTGCATTTGCTGTTGCATTGTTTCTCTGTCCGCATCATATCTCCGCCCATGTCCCGGCAACACCCATTCAAACGAGTAATTAGCCAAGTTTCGCATTGATTTGATTTGTTCTGCCCAAGAATACCAACAGGCTGTCCGAAAACCAATCAAATGCTGTAAATTTTCTGACCAAGCGAGATGATCGCCGCTAAACAAAAACTTGTTATTATAAAGTAAAACTGTGTGACCTTTCGTGTGACCGGGTACAGAAATAATCAACAAATCATCAGCTATTTGATGCGGTTCATTGCCAGATAATTGAATTTCCACACTGCGAGTGTCCGCATTTATTTCGTCGGTATGCAAAATGCGATCGCACTCAAAATACTCCCGGTATTTTTGATGGTCTGCCACATCATCCCGGTGAGTTAAATATAGATAGCGAATGCCACCCATTGCTTCGATATTTTTCACTAACGGCGGCACAAAACGCGGAGAATCAACTAAAATATTGCCCTCTGGACGGACAATCAAATAACTAGCAGCCCCGTAGGATTTTTCTGAATGGTAGCCACAGTGGTAAATATTGTCTGTTACCAGTGCTGGCAAGTTTTGTTGAACTTCTTTGATGTTTTTGGGTTTTTCAACAGTGCCGATCGAACTTGTCGGACAAGACAAAAGAGCCGCGAGACCTCGCATGGATGCTGTCTCGTTTGTCGGCTGCTGGTAAACCGCAGACTGTTCTCCGGCTTGAGTAAAGACTTCCGGTGCCATCCACCGACAAGTATCGCAGTCAATGCAGCTACTATCTACGTAAAAATTACCGCTGATATTTTCGGGGCGGCGTAAATTGATGTGAGCCATTTTTTATACCTTTTAATCACTAATCAGGGCGAGAAGCCCATTATATAAAAAATTCGGGGCGGGCAAGATGCCCACCCCACCAGGATTTAACTTTCTTGTGGAATTGGCATCTTGCCCGTTCCTAAAAATACTACCGGTTCCATCAGAATTTAACTTTTTTGTGGAACGGGCCGGAGAGCCCGTTCCCAAGCAGACTGCAAACTCAAAGTTTCAATTCTACTGCTGCTTCTGGCCCGCTGGAAAAGCACCAGTTGTCACCGCCACAGTCACAGGTTGTCCGCTGCGGCTCAACTCAAGCTGCATATCCTTGCCTACTGTACTTTTCTCGACAATTTGCTGTACGCTGCCAGCATCGGTGACTTCTGTACCGTTGATTTTTTTGATCACGTCAGCAACGCGCACTCCAGCTTGTGACGCCGGCGAATTTTTTGCAACTCCCATAACTAACACGCCTTTATCTTCAGTCAGCCTCAATTTGGCGTTGGGATTTTTATTGAATTCTGCTTTGACTTCGGGAGTAATGCTCAACATCCGAACGCCGAGATAAGGATGTTCGGCTTTTCCGGTACTGACTAATTGGTTGGCAATTTGTTGGGCCCGATCGATCGGAATCGCAAAACCCAACCCTTGGGCACCTTCAATAATCGCCGTATTCATGCCGATAACTTGACCCCGCTGGTTCAGCAACGGGCCGCCGGAATTGCCGGGATTGATGGCGGCGTCGGTTTGAATAAAGCTGACGCGCTTGTCGGGAACGCCCACATCGGCGCTAGAACGGCCTGTCGCGCTAATAATACCGACTGTCACGGTATTGTCCAAACCGAGGGGATTGCCGATCGCGATCGCCCATTCTCCCGGCTGTAAATCTTCAGATTTACCCAAACTCACCACAGGCAAATCGGTAGCCTCAACTTTAACAACAGCCACATCAGTAACTGTATCTACGCCCAAAACTTTGCCTGCCAATTCACGGCCATCCTTCAGTTTTACCGTCACCGTATCTGCGCCGTCAACAACGTGAGCGTTCGTCAAAATGCGGCCGTCGGAACCAAAAACAAAACCCGAACCAGATCCCCGTTGTACCCGATTTCCGGGCTGAGGCCCAATGGGAGAATCTGGGTCGAAGAAGCGGCGGAATTGTTCGGGAATCTCTTCTGGAGCTTGGTTTTTCACTGTGCGAGACGAGTTAATTCGTACTACTGCCGGGCCGACTTCCTGCACTACTTTAGTCACAAAATTAGAGTCTTGATTCGGCAATATATTTGCAGGTAAAGCTGAGATTGGCGCTGCGCTTGCAGGTTGTTCGGCTTTGATAGCATTAGAACTGCCAGGAACTTGCGAATTTAGGGCGTTGCAGCCGACAGTTGCCGTGGAGCCGAGCAAAACGAGGGATAAAAAAGCAAGTTTTTTCGGCACAGAAAAACGACGAGAAGGTTGAGTTTGATTAGATTTTTTGGGGGTTGACATAGTATTAATTTGCTAGGAGAATGGGCGAAATTTATAATTATGGTTTGGTAGTTTTAGCACCTAGTGCAATCAACTTAGAACTCAATGTTCTTTCATTTTAATTGAAACATTTATCAGATGTGTTTGGGTGGTGGGATTTACCCTACAGGCTGGAGTAGAAACCAGACTGTTGCAGGCAAATTGTTGATTTTAGGTGGTCAGCGCGATCGCCCTGGGTGAGGACTGACGAATTGCCACACCTGCGATAATACCAACTACGGTAACGGATCCGCATATTCCGCATTTCCTGGAAAATCTTCATGGCCTTGCTACCGGCAGCCCATAACTCAAACAAAAATGTTGGGTTTGTTTCCTTAGCCTGCAATGAAACCGGTGCGTTGCTCGCTCGAAACAGTCGCTCTTTCTTGAGGATTGTCGATGTATCCCTATCCTACGGCTATGAACGTTAATCTAAGGAATGAGAATTAAATAACTTCCACTCTTGAAAGTGGGATGGGCGGGAGAGCCCGTACTTTTTGGACGGGCGGGACGCCCATCCCACAATAACAATTAAAATTGTCAGTTATTTAATTCGCGATCCTAAAATAGTATTATTTTCCGTAGGTTCGATCGCAATACGGTTCACTTAACACTATCCCAAGAGAAGGGGAGCGTTTCAGTTTTGCATTTACAGTGCGAGCGTCCCCGCTCGCGTGCTTGTACAAGCACGCGAGCGGGGACGCTCGCACTACCATAAAAAATGCTTCTTGCAAAAAGAGAAGAACGTTAGCTTTCGCGATCCGGAGGAAAGCAAACTGTGTCTATTTTTCATAGTTTTTCCCTGTTGGAATCTCCGCTCTCAACTTTATTGGGTTCAATGGAACTAACCGCATCAATTTCCCTCGACTTGTTCCTGGAAGTTTCCAAAATATCAACAGTATTCTTAATAAAACCAGCCATCGGTACAGCAACTAACAAACCTGCTACTCCCGCCACCTTAACTCCCACTAACAGAGACACTAAAATCCACACCGGATTGAGGCCGATAAAACCACCTAATAATCGAGGAGCAACCCCGCTTTCAATTACTTGCTCTATGACTGTCGCGACAGCTAAAACTGTCACACCGAGCCAAAAGTTGCTTAGTGTAATCAGCAAACTGACAACGCAAATACTGAAAGGTGCCCCGAAGGGAATCATCGTCATTACACCGACACCCAAACCGAAAAGCAGCCCGAAGGGAACTCGCAAAATTAAAAAAGCCACCGTCATCGACAGTCCCATCAAACCCGCCAAGGTTGCTTGTCCGACGAAGTAGTTGTGGAAGCTTCGCGCCAGCAACTGTCGCAATTGCAGACTCTGTTTGGAGGGAAACCATTTAAACAATCCTTCCCACACGCGATCGCCATGCAAGAGCAAGTAGAATGTCAGAACTATTGTCAGCAGAAAATTCACCAGACTGTCTGCCGCACCCAAGCCAAATTTGAGGATTTCGCCAGTGAGAGACTGCAATTGAGTTGAAAGTCGATCGCTCAATTGAGTAGTCAAACCGCTAACATCAATGCGAAGATTGCGATTTTCTGCCCACTTATTGAACGCTTCAATCTGTTCTGTACCGGAAACTATCCAAGTTGGGAGTCGAGTAGCGAGTTCAGTGATTTGGTTCAGCAGAATCGGAGCCAGAGTGACACCTAAAACCACCAATATCAGTAAAGTTACGAACAACACCGACAAAACTGCGCGATCGCGCTTCAGCCCGTATTTACGCAGAAAACGCACTGGATAATCTAGCAAAAAAGAGAACACTGTAGCGATTACCAAAACAGTAATCAGAGCGCGAAAATATTCAAACACTAGGAGGGCTAACCAGCAGTTGAGTACCGCTAGAGGGAATAACAGTCCGTAAGTCCACCACTGCGGCAGTTTAGTGAAACGTCTCATTAAGTTAACCAAGTTAAAATTTGAGATGCCAGATGTGAGATTGACGCTGCTATTCGCCGTTCTCCGTTAACGATTTTATGTTGCATTTAGTTATACCAGGCTGCTAAAAATTCCCACTTGCTCTGCTAGTAGCAGAAATTGGGCTGTGGGCAGGTACTCCCTGCCACAACCATGTTATCTCGTTGACGCTGGTATGGATATATTACCTGCGGAATAACTTATTTTTTGCTATTTTTAGGAAAGGAGTTTGAGGCTCACAATTCAAGCTTTTTCGCCGTGCCGTTCGAGAGCTAATTGAATTAAACGGTCTGCTAATTCGGGGAAAGAAATACCATCATGCGCCCACATTTGAGGATACATACTGGTAGCTGTAAATCCGGGGAAAGTGTTGATTTCGTTAATCAAAACTTCTCCGGTTGATTCAACGTAGAAAAAGTCTACCCGCGCTAAACCGGCAGCGTCAATGGCTAAGAATGCTTGCACTGCCATTTCTTGGATTTGCGAGACGATCGCACTGCTGACTTTTGCCGGAATTGAACACTCGGATTGTCCCTCAGTATATTTAGTTTCGTAGTCGTAGAAATCGCTTTGAAAACTAATTTCTCCCACCGTTGAAGCTTTCGGATTATCGTTGCCCAAAACCGCACATTCTAACTCTCTAGCAACCACACCAGCTTCCACAATGATCCGCCTGTCGTAGCTGGCGGCGCCATCAAGAGCGGCTTCTAACTCAGCGCGCGATCGAGCCTTAGAAATGCCCACAGACGAACCCAAATTTGCTGGTTTAATAAAGCAAGGATAGCCCAACTCAGCTTCAATTTTGTCGCACAGTTTGGGGAAAACGCAAGGATTCGACCAGATTTCGGAACGATTGACAGCGATGTATTTTACCTGCGGCAAACCTGCGTTAGCAAAAGCCATTTTCATCGCAATTTTATCCATTCCCATCGCCGAACCCAAAACCCCCGAACCGACAAAAGGAACTTGCAATAATTTCAGCAATCCTTGCACCGTACCGTCTTCACCGTTAGGCCCGTGTAAAACCGGAAACCAAACATCTACTCCATTAAAATTAGGAAATTGCCAAGCTTCTCCTGCTTGTGACTCTATTTCCAGAGGTTTGCCGGCGGCTAAGACTTGCTGCGGTAATGTTCCCGACAGCCAGCGGCCGTCTTTTTGGATGTAAAAGGGCAGAACTTCGTATTTAGAAGCATTTTCGTCAGCAGCGAGGGCACGGGCGATCGCCCTTGCCGAACTAATAGAGACTTCATGTTCGCCCGATCGCCCGCCGAAGAGTAACCCGATCCGCATCTTCGTCATTTTTCCATACTCCCGATACTTTTTGATAAATATACACGCAGAGAGCGCAGCCAACGCAGAAATGAACGCTTTAAGACTACCTATCCCCTCCCTTCCACTCTTCCTCTGTGTCCTCTGCGCTCTCTGCGGTAAAAAAATATATCTTGTTAAAAGACTCCGAGACTCTAGCAAATATTATCTATGGAGGTTACTGGGGCTGTATTGGTTTGACAAATCTGCTGTTAGCCGGCACAAAACAATTACTCGGCGCGCCGGTACCCTCACTTTTTTCTATAAAAAACCAAGGTTGACGTTGGGCATCGTACAAAACCCCCAATCCGCTAGGGCCCAGATAGATTTCAAAATTCTGCCCTGGTTTCAAAGTACCAACTACAGGCCAACTGCCAATATTTAAATTTACCTTGCTTCCAGGGTCTTCTATTTCCTGAATAGAGTGCGGGCCCATGCGACATTTAACACCGTTGGGGTCTGAATCTGTGGCTTCCCAATATCGGTGAGATGTTCTTTTATACTCTCCACGTTCGTTTGGCTGCGGCAATTCCACTTGAGGAATTGAATTTTGCGTCTTGTCAAATTCAGAATTTTGTGTCATGTTATTTAGACTCTTTTTTCGTATTAGAGTTTTATTGCGGTGTTCCAGCCAGCCACAAAGCTAAATTGCGGACATAAGTTTTGATATCATCTAAAGCCTGTGACTCTGTTTGCATAGTGTTTCCCGGCGGTTCAGTCACAAAGCTTGGACAACCCATATCCAAATTCCAATTATAATCGCAGAAGTGATGAAAAGTCGATTGAGCCACTCCACGTCCGAGCTGATTTCCGATCGTATCGGGAGGCCACTCGAAAGCAACAGCGAGGTTAAAAATGCGATCGCTCACCAAACTTTTCCCTTGTGCAATTACCCTACCGTACTGATCGCCTGGGGGGACACCCACAGCACCTTCGTGGGGATGAGCCGGAAAAAACTCGATCGCTTCCCCAGAAGCACCAGACCTTTTCAAAAGAGAATGCACCGGATCGATCGCGATAATTCTCTGATAATTCCCATTGCGTCCAGAATGATAGTTAGGCCAAGAAATATTAGTAGTATCAACATCATCTATGCAATGTTTCGATGGATCTGGATCGGGATTTTTAGTTTGAAAAAAATGTGCAGCCCCCACACCGGAAAGAGTGCAGATAGACGAACCTAAATCTTGATGGTCGCGAGTTGCCAAAATCCCCCCACCCCGTTGGTGAAAAGCCTTAATTCCCGCACAATCTTTTTCAGTCAAACCGTCTCCTATATCAACAGCAAACAGCCACAGCTCGTCAAATATTGATTCTCCCAAACTGCTTAGGATTGGGTCATTTCCTTCTATATTTGATTCGCGGTTTCTTGCCGTTACTTGAAATAATTGATTTCCCCGATCGTCCTTCAGATTAGCCAAATAGTCTCGCAACAAAGAGAAACGCTCGATACTCCAGTCATCCTCAGTTGTTGGAATCGTTGTTTGCAGTAAAATGCGAATTGGTTTTTCCATTTTAATCAGGGGAACGGGGAATAGTTTTGAGTTAGTGGATATGGAAGGGAGGAAAAGAAATTAAATTCGCAATCTAATTTAGATTTTCCAGCATTTCGCCAGTCAAACTAAAAGCGCGAATATCAGTAATTTTAACACGCACAATCTTACCAGCCAATTGTGCAATATCCCCCTTAAAAAATGTGAGACGATTGCCGCGAGTGCGCCCCATCACCTGAGTTGGATCTTTGAGATTTTGGACTTCCACCAAAACCTCCTCCGTGCGCCCGAAATAGCGCTGCGATCGCTCCATAGCCGTTGTTGTCACGACATGATTGATACGTTGCAGGCGATCGGCTTTTACCTCCTCACTCAACTGATTTTCCCACAACGCAGCAGGCGTTCCCGGGCGAGGCGAATAAGCAGCAGTATTCACCAAATCAAAACCAACATCTTCGATCAACTTCAGAGTCTTCTCAAACTGCGCCTCCGTCTCCCCAGGAAACCCGACAATCGCATCAGCCGTAATCGAAGCATCAGGCATATAACGGCGAATCATATCAACAATTCGCAGATATTTCTCCTGAGTATAACCCCGAGACATCGCCTTCAGAATCTCATTATCTCCCGACTGAAAAGGCACGTGAAAATGTTCGCAAACCTGCGGCAACTCCGCACAAGCCTTAATCAATCGTTCATTAAAATAGCGAGGGTGGCTAGTAGCAAAACGCAGGCGATCGACACCAGGAACATCCTGCACAAAATAAAGCAAATCAGTCAAAGTATGCAGGTTGCTACCATCCGGTTTCGTCCCCGGCAAATCGCGCCCGTAAGCATCAATATTCTGCCCCAACAAAGTTACTTCCTTGTAACCTTGACGGCCCAACTCCTCCATTTCAGCCCGAATTGCCTCCGGCATTCGCGACTGTTCAACCCCGCGAACATTTGGCACAACACAATAAGTGCAGCGTTCATTGCAACCATAAATTACATTCACCCAAGCAGTCACATGGCTGTCGCGACGAGGCTTAGTAATATCCTCCATAATCTCCACAGCTTCAGTCGCCACAACTTGATTTCCCTGGAAAACTTGTTCCAGCAAATCTTCAAGTCGATTAGCGTGTTGCGGCCCCATTACTAAGTCCAATTCTGGCACTCTCCGTAACAGCGCCTCACCTTCCTGTTGCGCCACGCATCCAGCTACAACTAAAGTCAAACCCGGTTCTTTACGCTTGCGATGAGCTTGCCTTCCCAGGTTAGAATAAACTCTTTGTTCGGCATTATCGCGAATGGTGCAAGTATTGTAGAGAATCAAACTAGCGTCGTTCGGGTCTTCCGAGAACTCAAAGCCCATATTTTCCAGAATGCCAGCCATCCGTTCGGAGTCGGCTTTGTTCATCTGGCATCCGAAAGTGGTAATGTGATAGCGGCGGGGTTTAACGGTCATGGCGAATTGCAGGAAAATAAAAAATCTAGGTTTTCAACCTTAACCAACTATTATATAACAAGTCTCAACCCTTTGTGAACTTTTCTTGTTCTTAATTTATTGAAAAACAACTTTCACAAACCTTTAGGGTGTGTGAGGCGCGGCGATTAATACCATTGCTGAAAAATATTGCTACAATATATTTTGGGGTTTGTTTACAATAGCTGGTGCTGGTGGTGCTTCGCCATTAGATTGTCGATTGTGATGCAGAGATTTATCGCAGGCGACACACCCTACAAACTACAAACCTATGATATAAATAGTTTTAGCAATACCTTGCCCAGCCAAGTAAGGAACTCCATTTCCAACTGTTTTAAACATATTCGTCAATGTCATATTATCCGGCAGTGCAAACTCTTTTGGTAGAGACTGAATAGCTAGTGTTTCAGCAACAGAAAGCCTGCGAACTTTGTAAGGGTGCAAGTGAACTTCGTTATTACCGTAACAAGCAGTCGGCGAATAACGCCAGCGGTGCAGGCGCTTGAAAGATTTTTTTGAATCGTCTCCCTCATCGACCTCAGCAAACCTTTTAATACCTGCTCTTGGTTCAAAATAATGTTCAGCGTTGGGATGGTTGAGAACATCATTTTTTTGAAACCAAAACTCAACTGTTAATTCTTGGGTGATGCCATCGGGACAAGGCAAAAAACCATCGCGTACAAAAGCATTTCTTTCAGACCAATGATGACAAAAAACTTCTGATTTGGGATATAATATCTGAGTTTCCCAGGGGAATAAATTTTCAGGTAACATTGGGCTGGTTTCATCTAGAATAATCCCCAGATTTTTGACAAGATTTTTTTTAAAGCCAATCAAAATAATTCGGTCTCTATCCTGCGGTACTCCATATTCGATCGCATTTATTAAACGTTCCACAAAAAAATATTCCGAATCAGCCAACTTAAGCTTGAGTTCGTCGTAAAAAGCTTTATGTTTTTTTGTCCTCCACAAACCTTTGACATTTTCAAACAAAAAGAAATCCGGCTGCTGCTGGCAAATCAATTCAATGTAGGAAGCTGAAAGTTTGCCTTTATCTCCTTCCTGCCCTCGGTTTTTACCACCCACAGAAAAGTCTGGACAAGGCGGCCCAGCGATAAATCCCACAATATCGTGATGCTGGCGGGCATCCTGCATCAATTCCCGCAGGCGAGAAGCTGGTTTTCCCCCTACAAGTTGAGTGACATCTGCTTCCTCGCCTTCGCAGTATCCGTATTCTGGTAGCGGCAAATTCAGGCACTGCCGAGAGTAGCGGTATGCTTGCATGAAAGGTGGGAAAATTTCATTGACATAGGCTACATGAAACCCATTTAATTCAAAACCGAGGTCAAGGAATCCCGAACCGGAAAAAAAGGAGAATATACAGGGAGAACGGTACATTAAATCATCCCAGTTATTTTAAACTAAGCTTACTATAAATTCGGTTGGGCTTGCACCTGACTATTGCTAAAAGTCGCAGAACCCCGCGCCGGACACGGCAGTGCCGTTTCCCTGGTCAAAACTATTAGACAACAACATTGTCTTCATGCGCTTTCCTCTCTCAAAAATATCTGCGTTCATCTGCGTCAATCTGCCTGACATCTGCGGTTTCCTTCTCTCCTCAAAGATTTATGAAATTCAACTCTATTCTTAAAACCATTGGCCGCCTCGGAAACGCCAGTAGGGAAAGAAAATCCGCATCAGTGTTTGCGATGCTAGATAAATAGCCAGCCACACTAAACTGTAATGCAATGCAAAAGCTGTTAAGTCAAAATTTTCTCGCGGTATTCCCGGCAAACCGATAATTTTGATGAAAAATAACACAAAAAGTGCTTCCCAAATCCCGGCGATTAATTGAAATGCGCCGGGCCAATCTCGATCCCAGCGAAACTGCTGGATGTAGATATATAAGATATCCCAGCCGATGCCAAAAATTGCTACATAACCTAAAATTAAGAAAAAGATTGCACCTGATGTGGAAGTGATTAAACCTAGAAAAAATGGCAGGGTTACTAAAACGCCGATGGTTGCAAATAGCAGTAACCGAGTTTGCCAGCGGCCGAATAAGGTGGGGGTCATTCGATTTTAGATTTTAGATTTTGGATTTTAGATTGGGGATTTTGAATTTTGGATTGGGGATTGGCGATTTTGAATTGGTGATTTTGAATTGGGGATTGGGGATTGGGATTTGAGGTTGAATGCGAAGCTCTTTTACATCCGTTAAATCCGCTACAAAATCCGTTACCGAACTTTTTCAATTTAGCCGGGAGATTTATTTAAAATCCACTTTGACCATTGTAGGAACGATCGCCAAACGCTCAATTTCCCAACACCCGGAACTCCGTTAGCGGCCAGACTTTCAACGGAACGCAGGGCGGCGTATTGCAAGCCCAAAAAGCTGTCTACGGGCGCGTAAGGCCCGCCCAAAGTAATCGCGCCCGCTGCGTACACCCGCCCTTCTGGGTTGTTGGGGGAGGCGTTCCGCAATTCGGGCACTTCAAAATCGTTGTTGACACTCAAACGCCCCAAATTGTTGAGGGGAAGATTGTATTGAACTACCAAATCCTCTAGCAGGGGACTGGTTTTTACCTTAGCGTCCAAACCTGTCGCGTCAATAATAAAATCAGCTTGTAACTTAATTTGCCCTTTGAGATCCTTTTCTTGAATGTAAGTCACGGTGCGGTTTTGACTGTCGCGCTCGACTCGCTCGACTTCCCCGAAGGTAATTTGATACCATCCTTGACTTAAACCTTCTTTGACTATCCGCCGCCAGTCGCTGCGATTGGCTGTGGTAGTGCCGCCCCAGTCTCCGAGAAACTGCGGGCGAAATTCGGGTTTGGCTTTTTCCAAAAGTACGCGGAGTTCGCCGCCCCAACAGGCTTTGGGCCAGTTGAAAGGTTGAAATTCATAGTGATTTTCGACGACTCGCACGGTGAGGTTAAATTTGTTACCTTGAGGTTTGGGCGATCGCATCAAATGCAATACTTGAATGTTGGCATTTCGCTGTCGCGCTTCATAAATTCGCTGCACCACCCGCGAAGCCACAATTCCCCGCCCTCTAATTAAAACGCTGCCGCCCCTCGCCTCCAACTTTTCGTAAACGCCGTCGTGACTTTCGTAAGCGTTGACAACGGACTCAAAATCCTGGGTTTTTTCGCGATATTCTTGCAAGTCGGGCAAAAATTGAATGGCGGGATAGCCGGTGGCTAAGTGTACGTATTTGGCGATTAAAAAAGCACGATCGCGCTGGTTGGCATTCGATCGAGAATAAGCGATCGCGTACCTACCGTCATCTGTCTGGCGAATCGCCCGCACTCTCCCGTAGCGAAACATCTGATTCCACCCGATACGCACAGTTTCCCTGTCAATCGAATCAAACACATTTCCGGCGCGCGGCGTATAAGTTTCGGCAAAAGTCGGTTCCGCAAACACCTGCCACATCAACTTCAGCGACACCATCAACCGCCCTTTCCGCAATTCCTGCCAAGCTTCCCGCACAGCATAGGGAGGCCAGCCCCAAATGTTGTCTGGACACGAGTCAGAATTCGATCGCAGCCTTTCCCTGAGCGGAATTTGAGAATTCAGGCACAACCGACGGTAACGGGCGTAAGGTTGCTCTTCCATGCCCAGAACGGCAATTCGATCGACCTTCACGCCGCAAATTCTCAGCAAATCCACCCAAATCAAGCTGCCCAAACCGCCACCAACAGCAGCCCAATCAATTTCTTCAACCGGGAGTCCCATAGATTGGATCGATCGCATTGTGACTTGATTTGCCTGCAAAAATGCGATCGGCGGAAATTCTCCCCTACTATTTGTTTGAGGCACCGGCGACACCATGGGCTGCCCCAACGCGGGGTCTGGCCTATTGGTCTGCGGGTTAAAGAAAATGTGAGAATTGACAGACTGGGTTTCTGTGGAATTAACAGTAAATGAAATGGCTATCTTGTAGGGCCCGATTTGCAGCATATCGCCATTTGCCAGCACGCACCGGGTTTGGCGGGTGCCGTTGACAAAAGTACCGTTGCGACTGCCGGTGTCAGTAACTACAATACTGTCGCCTTCGGTGGCAATCACAGCGTGAAACCGAGACACTTGACTGCTTTTGAGGGGAATTCGAGAAACTCGCTCACCGTTGATGGTGGAGGGCATACCTTCAAAAATACGTCCCAAAGCGATGGGCAATTCGAGTATCGGGGAGCGACAATCCCCCGTAGCTGTATCTTTCCAAGTAAGTCGCAGGTGCAAGGGTTGAGGATTCATTATTATTTTTTAAACATCAGCCGTCGGCTTTGAGCTTTCTGGGAAAAAAGATTTTTGAATTTGAGAGATTTGATTTGATCTCGGGGCCTATCTCAAAAACTTTAATAGTTTTAGGTGCATGGGGGCTAGAAACCGAGAATATCTGTAGATTTCTCGTTATTTCGCCCCTGATATTTGAGATTTTCGATTGAATGCAGTCCCAAAAGTGTCAGGAAGTAAAAATTAGATGCCGTTGCCAGCAAGATCCTAGCATTGGCGATCGCGCGATCGAACAAAAGAGCGATCGCGCGATTCTGGCTTTTTCTCTTCCCTCAAGGAGACAGCACCACACTCGCCGCCGCCGCCAAAGAAGTACCGCACCACGGACACCCCGCACTCAACTGCGCGTAAGGCGAAACGCGGCTGCACTTGGGACACTGCAAACCGTAAATAGAAGGCTGCGTCGGCGGGGAAGAAATTTGCACCGGAGGCGCCCCAAGCAAAACTGTCAGCGGCGCGGCTAAGTGCACCTCAGTTACATTCACCTCGATTTCCACTTGGCCTAAATGGATGCGGCTGTCGGATTTCAATATTGCTTCGCCCGAGGCGAGAATTTTTCCGTCTACCAGCGGCGGATTGCTGGCGCGCAAATTCCGCACTGCATACTCCTGCAATTCGCGATTAAAAAATATTTCGACGTGCAACCCCGATACGCTGGAATCCGAAAATACTATATCGCACTGCGCTGGGTCGCGTCCGAGTCTCACGCTTCCCGGGTTTTTGCTTGGCTGTTCGTTTAGAATCGTCTGAGTTTGACGAACCCCAGCCTCTGTCCATGTTAAATTTAGCTGGTTTGTCATCGTTTTATAAGAAATACCGTGAAAACCCTGGGACTTTAGTCCAGGGATGAAAGGGCATTGCAGGATTGATCCTGCCAGTTAAATATTTACCAATTCTAGTAAAATCAATCAAGGAGGGTAAAAAAGATGTACGCAGTACAAAGAGACCTTTGGCATTTAACAGGACTCGACAAAATCATTGTCGAGCAACTGTTGAGGTGGTCAAACAATCTGTTTAATGTCGGGACTTACGAAAGTCGGCAACGGTACTTTAAGGACAAAGGTGCAATTAAATA
>NZ_JAEQCB010000240.1:0-5894 GCF_020738785.1 Microcoleus sp. PH2017_05_CCC_O_A
TTATTGCAGAAATTCAGGAAAAATACAAGAGCGGAAATGTTTTGGTGGTTTCCCACAAGGCGACTATTCGGATTATTCTGTGCGGTTTGTTGGGGATTGATTTGGGAAGTTATCGCAATCGCATTGCTGCTTTAGCCGCTTCTATTAGTATTGTCAAGTTTGATGTGCGCGGGCCTATGCTGGAGGTTTTGGGCGATCGATCGCACTTGGATGAAAACCTCCGCAATTTACCCGGTACTTAGAAAAGGTGTGCAGTCCCCACCTAGATTCTAAATCGCGCCAATGTAAGACAATCCTAAAATCGTACCTGCGCCCAAAATATGACCAAAGCAGGTGGTTCCCAAGACTGCACCCAAACCAAAACCGCCGAACATATTCGCTGAAGGCATTGCCCCACCTGTGCTCTGATGCTGGATTGTTAATTTGCCGAAAGCAATGGCTAGAATATTGCAGACAATCATAATCAGCCCAATGGTGGGGCTCCATTCTACGGTACGAGGCGCAACGGTTAATAAAATAGTTGTCAACATGGCGATCGGCTCCTTAAACTTTAATCAATGAAAATCTGATGACGAAGATATATCAAATAACCGTAACGCTTGACTACAGATTGCATTAATACTTAACATTTTGATAAATTCCTTAATAAAGTCGTCATTAGTGAATAGCTAACAATCAATACGGGTAGCCAGAAACCGCGTTTTTGAGCAAAATACACAGGTTCCAACCAGCAGAAAAGGTAAAAACCCGGTTTCTGAGGTTGGAGTGAGTAAGTCCTAAATTACCAATTCCCAATTACCAATTACCATGAAAATCTTAGTTTTAAATGCAGGTTCTAGCAGTCAAAAAAGCTGCTTTTACGAACTAAATGACACGCTTCCCGATCGCCCGCCACAACCTCTCTGGGAAGCAAAAATAGACTGGACTCACCGCGAAGGTGCGGGGGAGTTGCAAGTCACAACTGCTGCTGGTCATAGGTTTGAGGAAGAAATTGCCTCGGATTATCGCGCTGGGGCGATCGCTCGAATGCTAGAGACTCTGTGGCAGGGTGAAACTCAAGTTATTAACAGTTTAAACGAGATTGATATTGTCGGTCATCGCGTCGTACATGGGGGGGAAAACTATCAGCAAAGTACGCGAATTTCGCCGGAAGTAAAACAGGAAATCGCCCGTTTATCTGAGTTTGCTCCCATTCACAATCCGATTAACTTGGAAGGTATCGAAGCCGTTGAAAAAATCCTCAAAAATGTGCCGCAAGTCGCAGTTTTTGATACAGCTTTTCACTCACAGTTACCGCCCGCAGCTTTTGTGTATCCGGGCCCCTACGAATGGCTGGAAGAGGGGATTCGCCGCTACGGTTTCCACGGCATTAGCCATCAATATTGCGCTCGCAGGGCTGCCGAAATTCTGAACCGCGATTCTGCCGATTTGCGGCTGATTAGCTGTCATTTGGGCAACGGATGCTCTCTGGCGGCGGTTCGCGACGGCCTGAGTGTTGACACTACGATGGGTTTTACTCCTTTGGATGGTTTGATGATGGGGAGTCGATCGGGTGCGATCGATCCTGGTATCATAATTCATCTGTTAAGGCGATCGCACTTTACTGCTGAGGAACTCGATAATATTCTCAATCGAAATTCTGGTTTGAAGGGGATTTCTGGGGTTTCTAGCGATATGCGGCTGGTTGCGGAGGCGATCGCAAATGGCAATTCTCGGGCTCAACTTGCATTGGATATTTACATCCACCGTTTGCGCGCCGGAATTGGGGCGATGTTGGCGAGTTTGGGAGGGTTGGATGCTTTGATTTTTACGGCTGGTGTTGGGGAAAATTCGGCTGCTGTCAGGGCTGCTGTGTGCGAGGTTTTTGGGTTTATTGGGTTAAGGTTGGATGGGGAGAAGAATTTGAATTCGCCAATTGATGATGATGTTGCGGCGGTTGATTCTGCGGTGCGGGTTTTGGTGATTCATACTCAGGAAGATTGGGAGATTGCGCGGGAATGCTGGGATATTTCTCGTAGATAATTCGGGATTTTTTCGGCGGTTGAGACGGCGGTTTTTTCGGCGGTTGAAACCGCGTCTACACAGACGAAACCCGCCTCCGCGGGTTGAAGAGTGGGGGGTTAAGTGCCGAGTTTTGTGCATTTAAACGATACTATGTACATAGATTGACAAGCTGACTTCGATCGCCCGAACAGCATCCACGACAACCAATATGAACGGCAACAATAAGCTCAAGACTATTTTAACTCAGTTGCGAGATTAATTTGAGATCCTGTATGGCGATCGGCGTAGGTTTAGCAGCAGGCGGTATCGCAGCATCAAGCGGTACAGACAAAGTATTCCTTTTTGTTGAGTTGCGCGATCGCCCTTTTCGCAGCCGGCATCACCTGGTGGCGCACCAAACCGAAAAAATAGGTCAAAAGGGCGATCGACCTTTCCCAAAAAATCATCGATCTCAAATCCGCTTAGATCCGAATGATAGCGCAGTGCGATCGACAATAAGCGCGATCGACAACAAGTGCGATCGTCCCACCCAACACTCCCACCTCTTGCTGGCGAACATACCTACCAGCGAAAACTTTCATAACTATTAAGAAATATCACATTTTTCGCCAGTTTTTGCAAAGGTGACTTATAGTTTATTTTTCACGCAATTAAAACTATAATTATGAATTTAACAAATTCTCGTTATCAGAAATTAGCGCCATATTTAATATTTCTATTTATAGTCACTGTCTTTTTTGCGATCGCCTCAGTATTTCCTTACCAAATAGAGTTCGATCCAATCCCTCAAATCAAAGGAATCAACCAGTGGTTGAGCGGAGGATCTAGTTTGATCAACTCAGTTGTCACAGTAAATCAAAAAGATATCTCTCAAGATATACAAACCTGGATAGTCTGGCACGCTCCCGGCGTCACCTTCGCATTTTTACCTTTAATCGCCCTCGGATTGCCTTTAGGAATCGCAGTCAGAACAACCGCATACTTTTTGTTTGTTTCAGGCGGTCTGGGGTGGATAAAGGTAATAGATACTCTCACCTCTGACCAGAAAATCAAAATAATTATAGCTGTCCTGTTATCTATCTATTATATAGAAATTGGCTCATTATTGGTTTGTACAGCAGGAGATGTGATTCCTTGGGCAGTCATGCCTTGGGTATTACTGTACGCAATGTATCTGTGCTCAATTTTAGACTCAGGGAATAAATTTGATAGTCGCTTTCTAGTTCATGCAGCTCTACTAGGTCTACTTTTAGGAGGAATTTACTGGTTAAAATACTCTGCTTTTTTAGTTTCTCTAGGAATGCTCGCCTATCTAGCTGTATTTTTATGGTTTTTCAGCAAACAATATACCTTGAAAAACCGTTTTATCCTGTTAGCAGTTTGTACGGTATTCACCCTTTTGCCAGTAATTGGTCTGAGCGCTATTCACCATGCACTTTCTGGAGTCAATAGTGCTATAGACCAATTTGAAGCTGCTATTCCTGTGGCATCGCCTTCTACAAGAGGAATGCGTTTTTTATTGAGTTTAATAGGAGCTCCAGGTTTAGGTCTATTCAATTCAGAAATTTTTACTCAAGGTAGGCTGTTGACGTTTACAAGCACTATTCTTAAACAGTTATTTACCTTAGATATTTCACGGAAAGCAGAAACTTTTAAAATATTTGTAGGTCTGGCAGGAACCTTAGCAGCTTTTTGGTTTGTTGCAGAGTCTGCTCGCAAAAATATATACAATAAAAAACTTATTATTCTTTGGGGCTGCATTACAACGATTCCTTTTATATTCATTGCATATATATCTTATAAAACTGGAATAAATCTATTAATGGCAGGCATCGGTCGTTACAGCAATCCTTTCTTTATACTTACTGTCTTCTTTGTGATTTCTTACTACATTTACTGGATTTCAAATCATGAAAAATCTATACTGTCAAAAATTGTATTGTCTGTTGTATTGGTATTCTTTGTATTGCTGCCCCCGCTCAATTATATAGTTGATTGGGCTGAGGCTATAATTTTGCGGAAAAATTACGCAACAACAGAGAATTTTCTCTATGTCGATATCTTGTCAAAAAAGAATGTTAAATCGGTAGTTACTCAGATAAAATCTGCCGTTAAATCACCTAAAGATGTTGTCGTTTTAACTAAAGATACCGATGAATTGCGTTTTGGTTCGTGGCTGGAAATGAGACACAGAATCCTCTCACTCCCAATAGTTGACGGTGAAGAAGCTAAGAGTAAAATTACAACAGCGCAAGATTTGAGAGTCATACTTGTTGTCTCCAATGCTTTGGATAAAAATGAAAATCAACTGGCGCTAGTCAAGCAGAGATTTGCCCAATCAACTGGATGGACTCGGCTACCCGAAAATCCAGATGCTGAGGTTTCTATTTGGTTTTCAGATTTGAAGGCTTGACTACCGATTACCAGTCACCACGGACTCCCAATCATCACAAAAGCCGACCAATAATAAGGATGCGACAACTTCAAATCTGCAAACCCTTGCAAAGATTGCGGCAACTCCACTCCCTCACCCCGACTCGAACCCCGTAACTTGCCGCCCTCCAAACGCACATCTCCCCGCAACATCGCAATTTGCGCTTCTCGCAGCGCCGCCGCCTTAATTGGGGCAATCTTCAAACGCTGATAAAACTCAGCCATCAATCCCAAAGTACCCTCATCCGAAACATACCACAAACTCCCCAAAGCCGTTTGCACCCCAGCTTGTAGCGCCAAACCCCCAAAACCCAACTCCGCACTGTCATCACCCACCGCAGTCCGACAAGCACTTAAAACTAATAGATTTACCTGCGGATTATTCAATCTCAAGTCACGCAATTGATTCAGTCTTAACCGACTATCCCACAACTGAATAAAAGAATTATTCGGCAGTCCCGGACGAAATTCGCCGTGAGTAGCTAAGTGAATAATCCCAAAAGGTCGGCTTTTATGCTGTTGATTCAAATTATCGAAAGTGAAACCCTCATTCAGAAAACTAATTCCCGGCCATTCTCGCGAAATAGCCGCTATTTCCGCAGGAACCGCTGGTAAAGGATTCAATTCCGAAAATTGATCCGCACCCATTGCTAAAACTTCAGATTTCCTGATATCCACGTAGCGAGTATCTGTTAAATTAATGCTGGGCATCAGGCTGAGATTGTACTTTTCGATCAAAAATTGCTTTCCGTCGTGCAAAGCAGCAAAGGGCATACCTCTCAAACCGCGATCGACTACAAAAGAAATAGTATCTGTTTCGCACTTCTTCAAATTCTCCTCCAAAGGCTCAACCATCCACTTATAAAGCTGTTGGGCAGATGATAGATAACTCGTAGTATTACGTCTGGCTGGATTAGTAATCTCATTCCTGAACTCCTTTACAACTTTCAGCAATTCTTCCCGGTGCGCTTCCGGCACAGTTTTGTGAACTACTGCACCGCAAGAATCTACTAACATTAAATCTAATTTTTCCGATCGCGAAAACAGATATATTAAGCTGGGTTTCGTTTTCGTTTCTGCGCCCACCGATACTAATTTTTTCTTGATGTCGTCTACCGATAGTAAATCCTTGCTGATGTTAAGACCGAAATATTCCTCGAATTCTTGACCAAAAGATTTCTCCAGCAGAGGTAAAGCTGCTGATAATTTCCCTGCATCCAAGTTCCTGCCGATGTCGCTGCGAAATGCTGCCGGGTTGGTTGGAATCGGGAAAAATCGATCGCGATTTATCTAATGGAAATCTATCGATTAGCGATGGTGGCAACGAATTTGGGTTATTGCGATCGATTGGATTATTCGGATTATTCGGATTATTCGGATTAATTGGATTCTCGGGATTATTCGGATTAATTGGATTATTCGGATTAATTGGATTCTCGGGATTATTCGGATTAATT
>NZ_JAEQCB010000241.1:0-8999 GCF_020738785.1 Microcoleus sp. PH2017_05_CCC_O_A
CTTGGAAGCGGACGCGACCTGTTTGATTCGGGTAAATCGATTCATCGACGACTGCTTCTTCGTTGAAATAGTTAAAGTTGGTGTTGACGTAATTTTTGATTAACAGATTGTTGGCTGTGCTGTATCCTTGAGTGGAGAAGATAGAGCCGAAAGCTTTTACTACGTTGAACATAATATTTACTCCTGTTGTGTTACAATATATGGATGTGTAATTGTCGCTTTATGCTATTTGAGAGGCTGCATTTCCTCGGTTGAGATTGATTGATTGTCCTGATATTTCATTGTTCTTGTCTTTCCTTCTTTTATCCGGATCGAAGCCCAAGAATTTTTGAAATTTAGAAGGGATTTGAGAAGCGGTTGCGGGAGTTTAACTTCGGTAATTCCGAGGTATTGAATTAACGATTTAGTGGTTGAGCCGTGGGTGGGATTTACCTCAAGGGTAGATGTGGTTATCTACACTAGGGATTGGCTGATTCCGCATTACTGCTGCTGTGAAGATGTTTTATTTTTGGGGTTGCTTTTTTGTGATTGGGCTGTGACTCGTTTGCTTGACACTTACTAATTTCCCAGGAATCGAATGTGTTTGGTGCGATCGCCCTGACACTTTTATCGTCTGGTACTGGCACAGGACACTCGTCAGCCTGCAAACAACGATTTATCAATAGTTTCAGCCTACTCATCTGACTGGTAGCTGTGCCAATTTAGGCAACTGGACTACCGCAGGCTGTGAATCCTGAGTTTACGCAAAGTCGATCGGGCAATCCGGAACATCCATACATATCTAGTGCGTGAGTCAGAGGTTCGTAGTGAGGACTTCAGTCCTCTCTCGTCTGATGAGGACTGAAGTCCTCACTACGAACCGATTTTAAGTTCGTAGTGAGGACTTCAGTCCTCTCTCATCTGATGAGGACTGAAGTCCTCACTACGAACCGAGCCTGTAATCCCAATTATTGAACAGATCGAACTTAAAATCAATTCATAAATTCAGAATCTCAAATTCATAAAAGTCATAATTATCAAGAACCTGCTTGATACTGCATAATTGTTACCGGAAGTCTGAATAAAGTTTTACCTAACTGAGACAAACCGAACTTGAATTTCAGGGACTGCGGCAAATCTTGCACGGAAACTTCTACGAAGCCAAAGCGGGTATAAAATGATGCGAGCCGCTTTCCCAAACATTCTAAATATAGCGGTTCTGTAGCCTGTTGAATTAAATGTTTTGTCAGGTAAATGCCCAAACCGCGATCGCGCCAATCCTTCGCCACCACCAAACTACCCAACTCTTCCGCGCCCGTAAACTTCCGCAATTGTCCGCAAGCAGCCAATTTCCCCTCACATTCGATCACCCAGAATTGCTCCCAGCGCAACTGAGTCGGATCGAGTTTCGCACTCCAAACTAACATTCTAATTGATTTGATATCTCGCTCCGACGCTTGGCGGATTGTGCATCCAGATGGTAAGGAAACAGAACTTGCAATCATGAGCTATAGCTGGAAACTACAGCAGCGATTCGTTTGAAAATGCGAAAAACTTCGTAAAGTTCGTTGCCGGGATTCTGAATATCAAACAACTTAGATAAAGCATACTGCGGTGTATCTTGTTTAGTCACTTTAATGAATCGGAAACTGCTGCCATTAGTCAGCAGCCCAAACGTTGGTTGTTCTGAATTTGGGTCATTCAGCATATAAAATAGCAATTGAGGAAGTCCAGCTTCAACGGAATATTGGGATCGCTTGGCTTCGATCGCCACAACCCAAAAAGATTGCAGCAATAATAGGACATCTATGCTGCCCCTAACAATTATATCTTCATCTTCGACAATCAGTTCAACAGATTTTTCACATTCTATGTGAAAGGGAGTTAGGAAAAAATCTGCTACAAATAGCAAAGGAGCTAGTACCACCATTTTTACAGTATCTTCTAGGAAAGGGTATGAGGTACTATTGATATAGCCTGCTTTTACCTTGTCGAGCGATCGCTTTTCGACCTCACTAATTTCTGGCAAATCATCAATCCATTCTCGGAAAAATTGCTCGTCTTCAGACAACTGTAGATTAAATTTTGTTTGGACATCACCGAGTGTCAGTGCTTTTGCTTGAATGCTTTGTGTCATAGTTTTCTGTAGCTCAGAGCTATTTGTAACTTATTGTAGCATATCAATTGGCGATCGCCCCCAGCAACACGTCAGCGCCAAACCGCACCGGATCGGTACAAGGCAATCGCGTTTCTGCTTGAATTCCTGCTATTGCTAACAGCGCTTCTGCATCAGTTAAGTGATGAGTATTGAGAGCGATAGCACTGACTTTTGCCCCAACAAAAGCACCCGCAGCAGGGGCCACCATTTCGTACAATTCAACCACTTTCAACAAACTCGGAATCGATACGTGCGGGTGATTGCGAATGTGAATTTGTCCGGCTCGGTGCGCTAAAATTAAGTGAGTTGGCTGCGCGCCCCGCAACAGCGGCAGAGTCGCCGTCGAACCCGGATGCAATAGCGAACCTTGCCCTTCTACGTGCAGAATATCGCAGTCAGAACCTAATTTCAATACCATTTGTTCGACAGCACCGGCGGCGAAATCAACTCGAACTGCATCCAATGCAAGGCCTTCATTTCCGATCATTAAACCCGTTTGTCCGGTTGCTAAAAATTTGGAACGCCAACCCCGCTGCAAACAAGTGCGATTGAGTTCCAAACTGGTTGACATTTTGCCAACGCTCATATCTGTACCGACAGTTAACACGCGGCGACAGCTTAATTTAGCAGCGGCGGCAGAGGCGATCGCCCCAACAGACTTCGGTTCCTGACGCACGTCCCAAATCCATTGATTTTCGGTTAACGGAACCGTTATCAAAGGTGCAAGTTTCGCGTGCAAACCGTTGACAACCGACAAACCTGCTGCTACCGCTTGATTAATTTCTGGCAGCCATTCCGGCGGCAAAACACCGCCGGATGGAGCAATACCAATTAGCAGAATATCCGGCGCAAATTGCAGTGCTTCTGCAACGGAAGCAACGATCGGTAATTGTTGAGGAATACCAGTTAATTCAGATAAAGATTTTCCCGGACATTGGCGGTCAATTACTGCTACAATTTGTGCTTCACTGTAGCGCAAAAATGCTAAGCCTGTTTTGCCGGAAGTGCCGAGAATTCCCTCGTGCAGCAAGATAGCAACTTTGCCATTTTTGATAGGATAGTTTTCAGTCATTGATTCAGTGTAGTCGCCTCGTGAGTGAGGGCGTGTTTATAGAGATTGTGGGAGCATCTCATTTTTGCATTTACAGTGTTCCGCTCAAAAAAGGTTCGTAGTACGGACTTCAGTCCGCTCTTAAAAAAATGATTCATTCCGCTCAAAAAAGGTTCGTAGTACGGACTTCAGTCCGCTCTTAAAAAAATGATTCGTTCCGCTCAAAAAAGGTTCGTAGTACGGACTTCAGTCCGCTAGTACGGACTTCAGTCCGCTCTTAAAAAAATGATTCTTGCAAAACTGAGATACTCCCGATATTGTGGATGTGAATCAAAGATTGTTGGTGAAACCCGCTCCTACAAGTATTGTGGTTAATTTACCGGACATTATATCAACACTGCGGACAGTTTCACGGATTACATATCCGGGCGACGGGGGCTAGAAACCCGGTTTCTTAGAATTTTGCGTTTAGTAACGATAAATCTAGGAAGAAACCGGGTTTCTGATTGGCGATTACTGGTTCAAAGCATTCGGATCTTCTCCCAATTCTCGCAATCTGGCTTCTAGTCGCGAGGCTCGCTGTTGAGCAGCTTCTGCTTGTTGTTGAGCAGCTTCTGCTTGTTGTTGAGCAGCTTCCTCAGGTAACAGAATTAGATTGCCAGATTCGTCGTAGAAACGCACCCAAGTTGCTGTTTCTCGATCGACAATTCCGTCCCAAGTCCCCAACCAAAAGCCCAAACTTTGGCTCCACAGCCAACCCCGATCGTCGGGGACTAACGGCTGATAGCGTTGATTGTTATCTAAACGCCATCCCTGCAAAGAATTCGCATCGAAAGGATCGAATACAAAATAATCAGGTGTTCTGAAAACCTGCTCGTAAATATCCTTTTTTTTGCCTATATCCTCATTAGCCGTTGATGGTGAAAGCAGTTCCACAATGATATCCGGGTAACGTCCGTTTTCATCCCAAACTACCCAGCCTTGTCGGGAAGTATTGCCGTCAACACCCAACACAGCGAAAAAATCTGGGCCTCGATAATCCCGATTGCGAACCTGTTGGGCACTGAAGTAGATAAACATATTGCCACCGACAAAAAAATCGTTCCGGTTAGCTAAACCTTGTTCTGCCGAACGGATTAAAACGGTCATTGCTATGCGGTGGCGGTTGCTTTCCATTTCTGCACCATCATCAAAGATTAAATCAGTGGGCGGCTTGTGTTCTTCAAAAAAAAGCTTGGCTTCTCTATCAATTCCCTGTCCTATTGATTCTACTGGCATCATAGTATCTCCAGATTTGTTTTGATCGAAATTCATGGTTTTAAAACGCTCGTCTTTAGGTGGAATATTTTTAGGGTTGGCTGTAAATCCCCATCCTGAAAACCTCGTGCTTCCTCTATCAACTGTCAACTGTAAGTAAGGTGCGTCGCTCATCAATGGTCGATTTTTATTTGTGATGGTTGGTGGCGACGCACGCTACAACTGTCAACTGTCAACTGTCAACTGTCAACTGTTTAACGATATTTCTATTCTACAAGGTCAATTCGCTGCACTCCCAATCCCGATCGCCCATTTGGCAGCAAACACCCATTTTCAACGACTGCGCCGCTGAAAGGATCGTCTAGTAAATTCAAGTGACTGTCCAAATCCAAGTAATCAGCGAGGGGAGAAAGTTGTGCTGCTGCGGTATTTGCGATCGCACTATCGGAATAGCAGCCGAACATCACTTGCAGATTGCAGGCTTTGGCTGTGTGAATCATCCGCATAGCTTCGCTCAATCCGCCGGATTTCATCATTTTGATATTGATGCCGTGGACGCACTGTGCTAACTTGGGTATATCAGAACTATTAAAGCAACTTTCATCAGCAAAAATTGGCAAGGGCGATTGACGGTAAAGTTCCGAGAATTCAGCCATATCCGCGACTGGTGATAGCGGTTGTTCGACATAATTTATGTTATATTTTTCCAGCCAGCGACACATTTCTACTGCTTCTTTTAAACTCCAACCGCCGTTAGCATCAACACTAATTTGAATGTTGGGTGGTGCTTCGTCTAATACTGCGATTAACATAGCTTTGTCGGCTTCAATTCCTGCGGGATTTCCCAACTTGATTTTGACAGCGCGGTATTTGATGCTGGCGGGATTTGTCCCATCTTTGCCAAACCAATCGCGCACTCTGTCTCTCGCACTCCTCGGCGAATTTATGCCGATGGTGACTGATGTGGGGACAATGCGCGATCGATCTAATCCCCACATTTTCCACAGCGGGAAGCCTGCTTTTTTGCCCAGCCAGTCGTGCATTGCCATGTCGATGCCGGCGCGGGCGGCCGAGGGTAACTCGACTTCTGTGAAAATTTGTTCGACTTTTTGGCGATCGCACGGAGTAAACTTTTCTAGTAGCGGTGCAACTTCCTGCAATGCTGCTAGCAGACTCTCGGTAGTTTGGGGCTTAGAACCTGTGGAAAAGGGCGATGCTTCTCCCCAACCTTCGATACCTTCGTGTGTTAATTTTACCCACAAATTGGTACTTTGGGCTGTTGTACCGCGGCTGATGGTAAGTGCAAACCGCTTGCGGACAGTGAAGGTTTGAATTTGAACGCGCATTTTCAGTTATTAGTATTTTTTTATACAGAACAATCAGCAGAGACGGATAGCGCGGATGTTTGCATTTTTTATTTTTTACTTTATAGTTTTATTTTGCTTGTTCTAGTTTACCAAAAAGTCGATGAAATTCATTATTTCTGTTTCGCCAAAGAGAGTTGCCTTCTCTCTTAGCATTTGGGTGCTCTTCTTTGCTGTTGCTGGTTTCACCGTACAAGTTCTGCGCTACGGTTTTAACTATCGCGAACGCTGGATTCATTTGTTTAATTTAGACAGAGAAATAAATTATCCCTCGTGGTACTCGTCATTTACTTTACTGTTTTGCGGGATTTTGCTAGGTATTATTGCTGCTGCCAAGCAGAAGCAGGGCGATCGATATTTTCGGCATTGGAAGGCACTAGGGTTCATCTTTGTATTATTCTCTTTAGATGAAATCTTGAGCCTGCATGAAATATTAATTATTAACGACTTGCGAGAGTCACTGAATTTAGGGGGATTTTTTTACTTCATTTGGGTAATTCCGGGGGCGATTTTTGTTGCAGTTACTGGGCTGACTTATCTCAAGTTTCTCTGGCACTTACCCCGAAAAACCAGGGATTTATTTCTACTCGCAGGCAGTATATATGTAGGTGGAGCGCTTGGCATGGAAATGGTTTGCGGTTATTATGCAGATGCGGTAGGTCAGCGAACTTTGATCTACGGTTTGCTGGCTTCGGTTGAGGAAATTTTGGAAATGGTGGGAACGATTGTATTTATCTACGCTTTGTTGTCTTACATTGGTTCCCATCTTGAAAATATTGATTTGCAGTTTAAGATAGTGGAGAATCAAGATAGGTAAAGCTGGCCGTAGACCCAAGTTATTATGGCGGTTGAAATCGGAGAGATTATGACTATCTACTTTTACAGCACTCGCAGCGAATACGGTAGTTTCTCTAACTTTTCCCGTCACGGATTCAAGTTAGACGGAGAATACTGGCCGACTACCGAACATTATTTTCAAGCACAAAAGTTTCCCCAAACGGAACACTGCGAGCAAATTCGCCAAGCAAAAACGCCGAAAGATGCAGCAACAATGGGGCGCGAACGCTCTCGTCCCCTGCGCCAAGATTGGGAACAAGTCAAAGATGATATCATGCGAAAATGCGTATTACGCAAATTTGAAACTCATGCCGATATCCGCGAAATTTTACTCGCTACCGGGGATGAAGAAATAGTCGAAAATGCGCCTGGAGATTACTATTGGGGTTGTGGGAAAGATGGCAGTGGCAAAAATATGTTGGGACAGATTTTAATGGAAGTGCGAGAAATTTTGCGATAGTGTATCTGGGTTTAACAAATATATCTGTAGGGGCGAAGCATGACCGCAGTCAATATGAGATTAGAACTAATAACTTATATACGGTCATGCTTCGCCCTCTTCCAAAACCAGATGCACCCTTTTGCGAAAATCCACGTAGCGAGTAAAACATAACCTACAAGTTTGTAGTCAGGACTTCAGTCCTTTCTTTCTAAATTCAAGAGGGAGGACTAAAGTCCTTACTACGAACCTATGATAAAGCAGGACTTATTTAATCCTAAGTCCTGCAATGCTGCTAAGCGAGCATTTCCTCAATTTTATTAAACAAGGTAACTCAAACATCCGCCTGACCACCTGTCAAATTGTGTGCCAATCTCCTCAGGCTGTTCTAGTAGAGGGTTTAGCCTCTCCTCAGAGACTGCAAAGCAGGGGAAACGGTAAAAACCCTGCACCACTT
This sequence comes from Microcoleus sp. PH2017_05_CCC_O_A, assembly GCF_020738785.1. Classification (NCBI taxonomy): domain Bacteria; kingdom Bacillati; phylum Cyanobacteriota; class Cyanophyceae; order Oscillatoriales; family Microcoleaceae; genus Microcoleus; species Microcoleus sp. PH2017_05_CCC_O_A. The sequence continues at coordinate 7,543 of NZ_JAEQCB010000241.1, forward strand.
TTTGGTTTTGACAACTACTGTCAACCAGAATTAACTTTTATCGTGGTAAGTACAGCATTTTTCGCCAGTCGCCTCCCGGACACCGTTCTCCTTAGGTTGGCGATTCACAGGTAAAACAACAAAACTCCTGTTCTGGTTAAGGTTTATTTTTTATTTATGCTGTATGTTTCTATTCTCTGCGATTTCTCTAAATTGTGACCTGTTGTACAGAATTCTTTACACTTTTTCGATCTAAAAGATGCTGTTTTTGTTTTGATTAAGAGATCGATCGCACTTTTGGAATCCTCTCTCAGACTTAGGTTCGGGGATCGCAGCTTAAGTGAGTTTTCAGCGAATTATAAGATTGCGGACTGTTAAGATTTTTGAGTTATTTGGCTGCATTCGCGCCCAACTGCCGCCGTTGCTGTTGAATTCGGTTGAATTCTTTTTGTTCTTCGCACAGCAACGTATTGTCGATCGGCGATCGCATATCCCACTGCAACTCCGAGAGTAACAGCAAACATCCGGCCATAATTATGCCTGTGGTTAGATATTGCCAAGGGGCAACAAAGGTTAATAGAGGTATGCTAAATAAATGAGTTAGCCCGATCAGGATAAAAGTGCGCGATCGCAAACCGAGTCCAGTACAAAAATAGCCGATCGCGCTCAACCCCAACCACAAATCGCACAGATGCAGCAACCAAAATCCCCAACCCGCAAAAATACTGCAATCCGTCAAAATCAAACCAGAAATCATCAAAATCGCCCAAGAGTAAAGAATCCAGCTAACCCGCTCAACCTTTACCCAAAACAAAGTCAAAACGGCCATAATCGCAGTGCCAATTAGAGTCACTGTTGACCACAAAATCGCCTGAAAGCTCCAACTAAGCGGGACAAACTGAGCCGTGAAAAAAATCCCCGCCGTCACCAAAGCCCAAAGCAGAAAAGTTTGGTCAATGCGGGTATAAAATCCTGAGAAAAGAGTAATATTTCCGACTTGCCAGCGGAGGCGCAACAGGCCAGCGAGATCTTGTACGTCGAGATGTTCTTGTTTGGAGCGGATTAGGGGTTCGGAGGCGTTGAAGAAGGTCATTCCGTATAGTTTAAAATATCAAGTTTTGCGTATTGTAACAAAACTTCAAGAAGATTTTGCCGATTTTTATATACTTTTTTCTCATTCTCCGGCTCTGCCTGGGGAGGTAGATCCGGAAGCTCTGCCTCCCGCGAATCAGAGACAAGCTAGGCAGAGTCTCTGGATATTGGTTCCCAGACAGAGCCTGGGAAGCAGGGACGGGCAAGATGCCCATCCCACAGGAGTTCGATCGATTTTGTTGGTCGATTCCCGATATACGTCAAAATAGACGTACAATATAAAAAGTAAGTGCGATTCGTTTAGTCGAAACTGAGTAGCAATACTTAGGGGATGGCTAGGGTGACTACATAGTCATCATAACTGGATACACATCTGGGTGCGGTTC
>NZ_JAEQCB010000242.1:0-9147 GCF_020738785.1 Microcoleus sp. PH2017_05_CCC_O_A
TCGGGGATTGAGGAATTGGAGGATGAAGAGTTTCTCGGTAGCCCAGAATTGGGGAGTATGGGTGAGGAGAGTTATGAGTTGTAGGCGGTGGTGCGATCGCATATAGCAATCCTATTTCTTGAAGTAAACTAGATTTTGTTCAACGAACCGCAGAGGGCGCTCTGGGCGCAGAGAAAGAGAAAAGAGAGAAATTCTGTATTCATGGGAATTGCTTGATATTGGACAACCTTTGATTATCGGTCAATTGTGGACAAGTGAGAAATATATAGGACTTAGGCACGCACTCTACTGATAGCGTGTGTCCGTGGACTATACTACTATAAGTGGTTTGTGAGTAGGTAATTTGCATAAGTCTTGTCTATAAAATAAAATAGGGATACCATATATTATGTCCTCCCAAAAACGGAACGAGGTTAAGTATGAAGCGCATAGTTGAATTTCCTCTAGAAAGTGGCGACTCCATTTTTGTGGAAGTAGAAGATCCAGTCCCAATTGATGATTGCATTGGTTTGCGCGATGAAATCGTTCAAAAGGCTCAACAGACTTTCGAGTCAGCACTGGAAAAAATCAAGCCCCTAACAAATGCGATCATGACCAAGGTGCGTAGCTTGAACGAGCCAGCAGATGAAGTGGAGGTTAAGTTTGGTATAAAAATGAGTGCTGAACTTGGTGCCGTTATTGCTTCTGGCAATGCGGAAGTCAACTATGAAATTACGCTGAAGTGGCAACGGAAGTCAAACGATGACAGTAGCACTTGAACCATCGATCGTCAGGATTTACTCAAACGGTAGCAAAGTTGTTGGTGCTGGCTTCTTAGTCTCTCAAAAGCATATCTTGACCTGCGCCCACGTGGTAGCTGATGCCTTGGGACTGCCTAGAGAAACTGTCAAGATGCCGGATGCAGAAATCACTTTAGACTTCCCAATCCTGGCATCCCAACGGCTGTTCAAAGCCAGAGTAGTTTTCTGGCGACCATTCAATCGTAAGAAGTTTGAAGAAGATATTGCTGGATTAGAGTTAGAGAGTCTTCCCCCCAATGGATTTCACTGTGTGCGATTGGTGACATCTGATGACTTGTGGGGACATCCTTTCCAAGTTTTGGGTTTTCCAGAAGGTCAACCCAATGGTGTTCCAGCCTCTGGTGTGTTACGCACGCGAAATGCTAAAGGTTGGGTACAGCTTGAGGATGTGAAACAGACGGGTTATGCCTTAGAACCAGGTTTCAGTGGTGCGCCCGTGTGGGATGACGAACTACAGGGTGTAGCAGGTATGGCTGTAGCGAGGGAAACGAAACCAGAACGACTACAGGTGAAAGCTGCGTTTATGATTTCTGCTACTGAGTTGGCTAAAGCTTGGCCTAAATTGAATCAGCAGGTGATCTACCCGGAAATTTGGAGGCCTGTACATACCCAAGCTAACGATATTGTTGAATCAGGGTCTATTACTATAGATCTACAGGCACTACCAAGAACTAACTATAACTATGACTTTATAGTTGATAGTGTCAATTATAAAGAATTGGGTGATGCAAGCAGGGTTTATAGTCTAAATGTGTTTAACAAGGGCTGCGCTGATGGAGTAATTGAGAGCCGTAGTCAACATGGTGAATTAATCGAGATTCGAGGGATTAAAGGTGTAAGAATTCCAGCTCAGGTTTGGGACTTTGGGGTTCAATCAATAGAAAGATTGTGGCGGCTTTCCACGGAAGGATATGACTTTCTAGATCCAAGAAATTCATTAGGCAACTCACAGGAAACGCAAGTAAGAAATATAACAGTTCCTCCTGGTGGCATCTTGAAAATCACAAAAATAGGCGAAAATGCTCTGGTTTATAACCAAGCAACATTTTTGTCCGGCTTATGTTTTAACTCACCAAGCTTTTCTGGACTGTTAGCTCTTTGCGAAAAAATTCAAAAAAAGAACATTGGAAGCTTTGTAAAAAGTAAGATTTTTCGAGGCTTAATGAGAGAAAATCTCAGTTTGCCACTAGATGAAGCTACTAGAGTTTTTTCATCTTCAAGCTGGGTCAATAATCAAAAATTAGAAGCTCTGAAGGAAATATGTGAACTAATGAGGCAAGAGAATATAAATACTGGCAATTTCCTCGACAATACTTTAGGGAATATGCTCAGAATTACAGGTTTAGAAATGCTCAATTTTCCCTTAAACGTTACTGAGAATTTCATCAAAAATAGCAACGGATTTCTCCAGTGGCTCGATTGGGAGAGAGCGCAAATAGTAGAGGAAAGGCAAGGGGCCTTGTTTATTGAACGTTTGCCTCGTTCCAATTAGGTAAGAAGCCGAAAGTACGCCCTGCTAATCAGACTTTGCTTGCAACGAGTATCAAGCGATTGAATAACAAGATAGTCTGACTTAGCTGATAGCCCTTTTTGTTTTAAGATTGATCGGTAATGTACGCATAGAATATGAATTAAATGGGGTAAAAAAATGAGCCAGAAAGATCAAAAGCCTTCATCAAATTATAATCAGAACCCTGGACTGGAAAATGAAAATAGACAGCCAGGAAAAACTAAGACTATTATATACTTAATTATTTCGGCGTTTATTTTTGGTGCATTAATTGCATCTGGAGTTACTTTCGCACTTCTAAAAGGAGGTTATTTAACTTTAAACGACGCTACTCAACCACCTATTCCAACGCCGATTCCATCACCCACTCCGTCATTGATTCCAACGCCGACTCCATCACCCACTCCGTCATTGATTCCAGCGCCGACTCCATCACCCACTCCGTCATTGATTCCAACACCTACTTCATCACCCACTCCGTCATTGATTCAGCCTGTCCCAACTCCAACTGCGAGTTCAAAAATTAGTTCGCAACCAACTGAATCGCCTCAGTTGGGTAATGAGGTTACTGGCCAAGGAGAAAACAAAAATAACGAACTTCCTGGATATTTCCCAGATAAAGGATTTACAGCACCTCCTTCTGACCTAAGTCGCTTCAAAAAAGCTAATTTATTGCTCAAAGACATGGTAATATCCGGTGATAATTATATAAGGTTTCTAAAAGGAACAATTTTAATTCGTGGAAAGCTATATTCACCTGTATTTAGTTTAAGAGGAGACACAAATGAACAACGGATTGGTGTTCAATTAGATGGTTCCCAAAAGGGGTTACTCTTACAGTTGGGTCAACAAGATTTATCGGCGGGAGATACCAACTTAACTTATTTAGTAAGAATATCAGTTGACGGAAAATTGCTTTGGGCTGGAGAGTGTAAGTATGGGCAAAATAATCAAATTATATCTGTACCTCTAGGTGTACCTGGAGCTACAAGTTTAGTGATTGAATACTCTATCACTGAACAGGGAGGTTTTTCTTCTTATAATTCTCCTTCTCTGTATTTTACTAGGGCTGAGTTGTTGTACCAATAAAGACTGGCAATATCAGAGCTTGCATAAAACTTAATATTTATTGATGAGTCGGGAGTTAATCTGGCTATGGTTAGGTTATATGCCCAGTCATTAAAGGATCAAGGTTATTTACATAAATGCAGCTTGCTATTAAACAGGAGCTATTGAGATGAGGTTGTTAAAATATTGGCGTTTAGTTTTATTAGCTCTAGTTTTTGGGATGGCTGTAATTGTCTCAAATTGCGGCACTCCTGCAAATATTAGCAATAATTCTCCAACTGCGACAACTCCTGCGGCTGTTCCACCAGGGGCTTTTCGGTGATTGCGATCGACCAAATCTACAATCGCTTGACTGATTCTAAACCGGGTACTGTGGAACTCGCACCCAGTCTCGCTACTGAATGGTCGAGCTCTACAGATGGCAAAACTTGGACTTTTAAGTTGCGATCCGGGGTGAAGTTTCACGACGGGACGGATTTTGACGCGGATGCTGTTAAGTTTAATGTCGATCGCTGGTGGGATGCCAAAAATCCTCACGGGTATCGAGATTCGGGCAAAACTTATCAGATTTGGAAGAACTTTTTTGCTGGGTTTAAGGGCGATAAAGATTCCCTGGTCAAGGATGTGATCGTTGTTGATAAGTCTACGATTAGGTTTGTGTTAAATCGACCTTTTGCGGCTTTTCCTTCGGCGATTGGGTCGGGTTATTTTGGGATTGCGAGTCCGGCGGCGGTGAAGAAAGCGGGTGCTAAATACGGCACTCCGGGGTCGCTGGCGGTGGGTACTGGGCCTTTTGTGTTTAAGGAATGGATCTCGGGCGATCGCATTATTTTAGAGAAAAATCCGAATTATTGGAAAGCTGGAACGCCGAAAGTCAATCAGTTGGTAATTCGTTTTGTTGACGATCCGGCGGCTAGATTGGCTCAATTGAGGGCCGGTCAACTTGATTTTACTGTTGATTTAACGCCGGATCAATTGAAAGAAGTGCAAGCGGATGCTAATTTGGAAACTGTTTTGCGGCCTTCTTTTAATGTGGGTTATTTAGCCTTAAATCCGGGTTACGCGCCTTTGGCGAAACCGGAGGTAAGACGGGCGATCGCCCAAACAATCAACAAGCAAGCCATCGTCAAGGCTTTCTGGGGAGAACTTGGCAAATATGATTCACAATTTATCCCGCCGTCGCTGAATTGGGCGGAGTCTGACAAAGTTAAAGATTACGAATTTAACCCGCAGCAAGCTAAAGCAATGCTGGCGAAGGCCGGTTATCCAAACGGTTTTGATTTGGATTTGTGGTATATGCCCGTCAGCCGTCCCTATTTTCCCACGCCGAAGCCGATCGCTGAGGCTTTTGCTGCGGATTTAAGCGCGATCGGGATTCGGGTAAAGTTGCTGACAAAGGATTGGTCTGCTTATTTGGCCGATCGGCTAAAACCTCCGGGCTTTCAAGCTTTTATGATGGGTTGGACTGGGGATTATGGCGATCCTGACAATTTTTATTATCCTCACTTCGGGCCTGGTTCGACGGCGGATTTGGGAAATTGGAAAAATCCGAAGGTTTTGGAACTTTTGGATCGGGGGAGGGCGAGTGGGGATAAAGCAGCTAGAGGGAAAATTTATGCGGAAGTTAGCGAGATTTTGCATGGGGAGGCGGTGCGTTTGCCGATCGTACATTCGCAGCCACTTTTAGGGAAACGCAAGAATATTAAAGGTTGGATTCCGAGTCCTTTGGGTTCGGAGTCTTTTGAGGATGTGAGTAAGTCTTGAAAAATGCTGCATAGATTCAGACGTACGGTTGAAACCGCGTCTACACAAACAAAACAAGCCGGACGCCGGTTGAAGAAAATAAGGCAGAGAAAAATTTCGCAAAACACGATATCATCAGTTGCGAATTACTACTTATAAAAATGGCTAAATATATTGTTAAACGTTTGCTGGGAATATTACCAGTTCTGTTCGGAATCACGCTGCTGGTATTTGCTTTTTTGCACCTGATACCGGGAGATCCGGCGACTGTGCTTTTGGGAGAACGGGGAACTCCCGAACAGGTGGAAATATTGAAGGCTAGATTGGGCTTGAATCAGCCTTTACCTTGGCAATATTTGGCTTTTTTAAGTAGTTTGATTCGATTCGATTTAGGACATAGTATTATTAGCGGTATTCCGATTGTTGATGAAATCAGAAGTCGCTGGCCTGCTACTTTGGAACTGTCGGTGGCGGCGATGTTGGTGGCACTTATAATCGGAATTCCGGCGGGAATTTTGGCGGCTGTTCGGAAAAATAGCTGGCTGGACAATCTGACGATGAGCGGTTCTTTGATTGGCGTATCTTTACCAGTCTATTGGTTGGGATTGATGTTGATTTATTTGTTTGCTGTTTATCTGAAATGGCTGCCTCCTAGCGGGCGAATTAGTGTAGATTTGGGGTTTGGTTTTAAGCCAATTACGGGTATTTATGTTTTGGATGCTTTGCTGAGGTGGGATTTGGTGGCTTTGCGGGATGCGATCGCCCATTTAATCCTCCCAGCCTTAACTTTAGGAACAATCCCCTTGGCGATAATCGCTCGGATTACTCGTGCTGCGATGCTGGAAGTGCTGGCACAAGATTACATCCGCACGGCGCGGGCTAAGGGTTTGCCGGAATTTTGGGTGGTTTTGAGACACGCTTTGAAAAATGCGTTTTTGCCGATCGTCACAACTATAGGTTTGCAGTTCGGCACGCTTTTGGGTGGCGCGATTTTGACTGAAACAATTTTCTCGTGGCCGGGAATTGGTTCCTGGATTTACAGCGGGATTCTGACGCGGGATTACCCAATTGTGCAAGGAGGAGTAATCTTTGTGGCTGTGAGTTTTGTGCTGATCAATCTGGCGGTTGATATTTCCTATGCTTTTTTTGACCCGAGAATTCAGTACCGTTAATTAGAAGGGAAGTTCTACAGAAAATGCTTGTTTAACATCCGGCTGTAGCAGGTAGTAAATGCTAGCAATGGCAAAACCCAGAGATAGAAAATTAACTGCTGCACCTGCGCTACCCAACATTTTGGCAATTTGCGTGACGACGGCGATAACATGGATAATTAATGTTCCAGTCCAAGCCCATTTTTTTAGTTGAAGCAAACCCCATGCTAAGACTAGGGAAATAATTCCGATAATTATCGCGATTCCAGCAAAAATTGCAATGAAGCCGCCGATGACAGTGCCAACTTTTGCGCCGAATCCAACTGCGCCGAGACCGCCTAAAACGCCTGCAAATAGTAAGATGAACAAGCCGTCAAGCAGACTGAAGATGCCACTAATTAACTGTAAGATTGCCAGAACTGTAACGCTTTGAGGACGATTCATGTTGAAGCTTTTCCATTTTCAACGGATTTGCAAAATATTTTAACCTGTTGCGCGCACAGGGCAGATAGATATTCACGACTTGGACAGGGTACGATCGACAAACGGGTTTATGAGATGTCAGCGTCTTCATACTGTGTAGTTACCGGGCGCGCACTGTGCGATCGCCCTACAAGACAACCCACGACTTACTGGAAGCCGATCGCCCACGCGGCAGATCCCGCCTCCGCAGAAAGTCAGTTGAGTGCGATCGAAGTTTGAGCTCGCCTCTTGAGACTGAAAAAACTTAACATTATTTAATAAGTTGCAAAGATTAGCTATAATTGTTTACAGGTGCTGGTTGGGGAACTTTTTTTAAATCACCCGATCGGATGAGTCTGAAAGACGATGCCGCGCATCAGAAAAAATTTTACCTTTAAGGTAATCCTGAGATTTAATTAGGTGAGTCGGTATGATCGTTAGCCCCAAAAAGGAAGCTGCTCAGGTCAAGGTGGAAGATACTCAAATTGTAGACACCAAGGCCCCAGAGACTAAAATTGCAGATAAAAAAACCGCCCAAAAGCAATCCCCGAAGAAAACCGCGCGGAAGATGCCGCGGTGGGCGATCGGTTTGGTTGCAGCCGGGTTGCTAGCTGTACCGACTACCATATATATATCAAAAAGTCGATCGCAGCCGAAAGTAGATGCGATCGCAGCGATGACAGTGCCGGTGGAAGCGCAAAACCTGACGGTGCGGATCACGTCTAGCGGGACGGTACAACCCGTACAGCGCGTGAATCTCAGCCCCAAAGGCTCCGGTCGGATCGCAGAGTTATTTGTCGAACAGGGCGATCGCGTCGAAGCAGGACAAATTGTGGCCCGCATGGAAAGCCGCGATGTGGAAGCTCAACTGGCTCAAGCCAAGGCCCGCGAAGCCAGCATTAGAGCTAAACTTGCCAAAATTGAAGCCGGAAATCGATCGGAAGACATCGCCAGCGCCCGCGCGCGTTTAGAGCAAGCCCAGGCTAGTCTGGCGCAACTCCAAGCCGGCAGCCGCGTCGAAGAAGTTGCAGGAGCCAGAGCTCGCTTGGAGCAAACTCAAGCCCGCTTACAGCAACTCAAAGCCGGCAGCCGCGTCGAAGAAGTCAGCCAAGGGCGAGCTCGTTTAGCCCAAGCTCAAGCCCGTTTAGCAGACGCTCAAACTGGCAGTGTCAAACAAGAAATTGCCCAAGCACAAACGCAAATTGAATCGAGTAAAGCTCAAGCCGAACTAGCAGCTCAGCGGGTGGAACGCAACCGCCCGTTAGTCCAAGAAGGTGCTCTTGCTCAAGATAAACTGGATGAACTGATTAAGGAAAATCGCACTGCCAAAGCTAAGGTAACAGAAGCCCAAAAACGCTTGCAACAACTGCAAGAAAGTCGGGAGTCGCAAATTCAGCAACTCCAAGCTGCTGTGGAAGTCGAGCAGCAAGCATTGAAGCAGTTGCAAAACGGCACGCGATCGGAAGAAATTACCAAAGCCGAGGCAGAAGTTGCTGAAGCTAGAAGTAAATTAGCACAAACAGAAAACGGCAACCGTCCAGAAGAAATCGCCAAAGCCGAAGCAGCAGTTGCTGAAGCCAGAAGCCAATTAGCTGTCCAAGAAAACGGCGCTCGCCCGGAAGAAATAGCTTCGGCTAAAGCTGATTTAGCCGAAGCTCAGGCTCAAGTCCGCTTTCAAGAAGTGCAGTTAGAAGATACAAAAGTTCGCGCTCCTTTTGCAGGAGTTATTACTCAAAGATACGCGATTCAAGGAGCTTTTGTAACCCCGGCAACTTCGGCATCGGAAGCTACTTCGGCAACTTCGACATCTATTGTCGCTCTCGCTAGAGATGTGGAAGTTTTGGCGAAAGTCCCGGAGGCAGATATCAGTCAAATTAAACCGGGTCAAGTTGTGGAAATTGTGGCTGATGCTTATCCAGATAAAGTGTTTAAAGGCAAGGTTAAATTAATTGCGCCCGAAGCTGTGAAAGAACGGGATGTGACGCTGTTTCAAGTGCGCGTCGCCATTGACACTGGCAAGGATTTCTTGCAGTCGGGGATGAATGTAGATTTGAGATTTGTCGGTCAAAAACTGAGCAATGCTTTGGTTGTTCCGACTGTGGCGATTGTGACCAATAAAGGTCAAACCGGTGTGCTGGTTCCCGATGAGAAACAGCAGCCGAAGTTTAAGCCTGTGACGGTGGGATCGACTATTGGTAACAAGATTCAGATTTTAGAGGGTGCTAAGGCGGGCGATCGGGTTTTTACTGAACTTCCTGCTGGTAAAAAGTTGGAGGATATTATTAAGACTCAGAAGTAGAGGAAGTTGGGCAACAAAGGTACGTTGTTGCGCTTAAGCGCTCTTTCCTAATCTTATAAAGAGCGCTGAAGCGCAACTACATACCTAAGAGTTAACTTTTTTTTAAATAAAGGT
>NZ_JAEQCB010000243.1:0-5576 GCF_020738785.1 Microcoleus sp. PH2017_05_CCC_O_A
TATTTAATCTTCTCCCTCTTGAGTTTTTGAGTAACAGCTTGCCGGATATTCAAAGGCGGCTACTTTTGGCTGCAATCATTTTTTAGTCTAAACTACAGTAATATTAGATTTTAGGGTAAAAATCAGAGATTTGCGATCGCCAGCAACAACTTACTGACTCCCTTCCTTCCTAATTCTTCCTTCGCGCCCTTTGCGTCTTCGCGGTTCAATAATATCCTGCGTCTCAATCAAAAATCCAAAATCTAAAATCTCAAAATTGGTTGACGGCGGCCCCCATCTGCCGCTACGCTGTGAAGTAAGAGGTTGCGAAAGCTTGTAGAAGAGGCAACCTGCGTCGCCCAAAAATCTAGTTGCACTGTCCAAAGCTGCGCTAACAGCCAAGGACAGCATAACCGCCAAACTGGTACTAGCAGTCTGGAGGCTCGGAGTATCTTAACATTCTCTGTAGCCGCCCTGCTGTGTGTTGAAATGCGGGGCGGCTGGATTTTTGGGTTTTTCTAGAAAACCCAAAGTCAGGAGAACATAATATGTCACAAGAATTCGTGCCCGACGAAAACGAATCTGATTGTCAAAATTCGGATCCAACAGCCATATCCGAACAGGATATTGTGGTGGTAACGGTTGTGGGTTCGCCCCAGGGTGTCAGAGAAACGATTCTCACTTTGTACCGATTGGGATTTGCCCAAGTTGGCGATTGGAGTCCCGTACAGCGCGCGGCAAATGCTGGCCAGGTGATGAGTGTGCTGATTCGTCGGAAGCGGGCTGACGGTACGCCGCCGAGAAAATCTGGGCGGTAAGTTGCAAGGTTAACTCCTTTTTAGGGCTTACGCATCGGGCCTAGAAACCGGGTTTTTTCGAGAAGACGCGTTGTGATTCGCAGATTTGGTAAAAAACCCGGTTTCTTTAGTCCCAGCGCGTCAGTTATATCTGAAAGTCGCATCCTCATTAAGTAGGAGATGCGACTTTGCTTTCCCAGATGATGGGTACTACTTCTTAGAACCTGACTTGAGTACATGAATTAGTAGGGCAATTGAGCGGATCAAGATTGCGATCGCTAAGAGGGTTTCAGGAACACTGCCTGTATAAGATTGTGATGGCAGATTTGGTTCGATATGAGTTGGTACAGAAATGATTGGTTCGCTAGTGTAAGTCGTGGGTTGTGTTTGAGACATGAAGTTATTTGTCCTGTAAAACTCTACACTCCAATAATCTAAAAAGTCTGAGTGAGGTCGAATCTGAGCGATATCTGACTTGATAACTGAGTTCGTAACTGAGTTGCGAGGTAATTACTTTGTCCACATATCCGGAATTACCAGTCCCAACTGTGTAATTTTAGATATAAGTACATCTTGTGGGATGAGCCATGCCAAGATCAGTCAAAATTCACCCAGACCGCAAGCAGCAAGTTATATCAGCTATTGAACGCAATGGGTTTCTGACTCAGGGAGACTTAGCCGCAAATCTAGGAATAGTCTTATCCACCGTCAGCAACTTTATCAACAGCAAATCGGTATCTATATCGACATTTGAACGGATTTGCGAAAAATTGAACTTAGATAAACGAGAAATTCTTAAACCAATTAACTCAGATAGCGATACTTCGCCGGAAGATTCTACTTCTCCACAAGGTTTTTATGCCTATGATGATGCTTGGGTAGGTCGAGAAAAGCTTGTAGCCGAACTAAGTCAGAAGCTTCGCGGGTCATGTCGGCTATTGCTCATCCTGGGACTCACGGGAATTGGTAAAACTGCTCTGGCGGAAAGATTAGCAGTGCAATTGCAAGACTGGTTCTCTGGAGATTGGAAGAACAAGTTGCGACGAGCGAATTTTGACTATGAGGACAAAGCCACAGACTTTGCCAGTGTTGCTGCTAGATGGCTGGAAGAGTGGGGAGAGAGACTATCAGCAGAGGATAAAAAACCAGAAAAATTGTTACAGAGATTAGTCAAACACCTACGTGAAAATCAGGTGTTGGTGTTGATTGATTCTCTAGAAAAACTGTTAACGGGAAATGAAGATGAAGGTTGGGGTGATTTTGCTGATGAGTGGTGGGAAAAATTCTTTTTGAGCTTATTGTCAGCAGAATCTTGCCAAAGTCGGTTAATCATCACTTCACAGGACTTACCAGTTAAGTTGGTAGATTCTCGTTACAAAAATTTCTGGCATCGGGAAGTCTTGTATGGATTAAATGAATCTGAACAGGAAGCATTGTTCGAGACAACTGGATTAGAGGTCAACCAGGATTCACCTGATAAACCCCTCTTGTTACGAATTGGGAAAGCCTACAAGGGTCATCCTCTAGTTTTGCGAGTAATTATTGGGGAAATCTGTGAATCTTTCGATGCGAATGTCCAAGCTTATTGGAATGATATCAACAGTAAAATAGAGGAGGTAGAAACAGCTATTTATGAGGCAGAGCAAGGAAAAATATTAGGAGAACAAGATGAATGGAAGTTGCACAAGCTAACTTTGAAAGTGCAAAGAGAAGTCAACAAACAACGTTTGGAAGTTACATTTGATCGATTAGAAAAGCAGGTGAAGGATGCTTACATCTTAATTTGTGCGGCTTCCGTGTATCGCGCTCCAGTACAAGCAGAAGGATGGCTGATGCAATTGGTCAATTTGGTGAAGCGTATAGAGAATAAGCAGTGTAACGAGGAGCGTCAAGAGAGGGCATTAAAGGAATTGTGCGATCGCTTCCTCGCTGAGGGATCAGTTAACCACAATAATAAGCCCGTTTTGGGACAACACAATTTAGTTCGCAGTGTGGCGCTGGCTAACTATCAAAAGTTATTAACAAGTCTAAAAAATCAATCAAAATCAGCATGATCACTAACGAATTAAAACCTGGTCAATTGCTATTTGCGAAACTGGAAATCGATTTGGATGAAGTTCCGATTGAGAAACTTGCTGCTTATACGGCAGTGAAATATTACCTCACAGTCGAGGATGAGCCGCCAGACGATGTAACTAATTTAGAACAGGTGAAGCGCTATCTGCAATCTTTCGATCATCTTTGTGAAATGGAAGCTTGGGAAGCCGCTAGTGAGATACTTTTGAGTTATACTCATACTACTACTAATCAAGAATTACGTATTCAACTAAGAATTTGGCGCTACTATCGTGAACTAGCCAGCTTATATAACAGAATTTTAGGTAAGCTAAATTCCAGATGGGACGCTATTTGTTTGAACGGTTTGGGTCTCGTTTATTATGGTCTTGGAGAGTACACACATGCGATTGAGTTTTATCAGCAATGTTTGGCTATCGCACGAGCGACTGGCGATCAACATAGAGAAGGTAGGGCATTAGGAAATTTAGGGCTTACCTTCTATGCTATGGGACAATATCATCAAGCAATTAAGTATACTCATCAGTATTTACAAAAGTCACGGACGATTGGTGATTCTCAGGGAGAAGGAAATGCGCTTGGCAATTTGGGCATTATTTACAAAGCACTAGGAAAATATCACCGAGCAATTAATTATGCTCAACAGCATTTGGATATCGCACGAAAAATTGGTGATCGACTCGGGGAAGGGAATGCACTGGGTAATCTAGGTACTGCCCACTATCCTTTAGGAAAATATCACCAAGCAATTGACTATGCTCAGCAGCATTTGGATATCGCACGGGCAATTGGTGACAGGCTGGGTGAAGGGAATGAATTAGCAAATATGGGTCTTGCATACCATGCTATAGGAGAGTACACTCATGCAATTGCTCTGTATCAGCAGCGGTTGACCATCACACAGGTAATTGGGGATCGGCAAGGAGAAGGTGAGACACTGTGTAGGTTAGGAGCGACATTAATAAGACTGGATCTGTATTCAGAAGCTTTGAAAGCTTTGCATACATCATTAGAAATCTGTAACACAACTGGTAATCGTTCTATTCAAGCTGAAGTTCAAAAAATTTTGGCAGAAGCTTATCAAATATTAGGCCCTCGCACTCTGGCTATTGAGTATTGTAATCGCGCCTTATCTATCGCCGCAGAATTAGGCATTCCGCTAGTCAAAGAGTGTCAGGAGTTGAAGGAAAAATTGCTCAGTCAGAAAGCGTATAGAGGAAACACAAATGACAACTAATTCACAAACTCCCGCCCAATCAGTTTTTGCCAGCCTAAAAATAGATTTGGATGAAGTTCCAATTGAGGAACTTGCTGACTACACAGCAGTAGAATACTATCTCATGATTGAAGACGAGCCACCATCTGATACAACTAATTTAGAGAAGGTGCGACGCTACTTAGATTCCTTGTATCATGTTTGTAAAGTGAGAGAATGGAACCTACTCAAGGCAATTTTTTCTATACCTATATGCATAAGCCAAGAAGAAAAAAATTTAGCGTTGTCTTTGGATGAATATTTAATATGGCAAGCACTTACTAATAGCCTACTAGAAATCATTCAAAATGCAATCTTTTGTTTTCAAGGAAACATTGACGATCTCAATTATATATTAATGTTAAAAGCTAGAGCATTATCTGGAAATAATAGAGCGGCAGCTCATAATATTTTTTCACAAATCATTGGAGGCTCACCAGAGAATTCAGAAAATCATATAGAAGCTAATGCTCGTCTAGGAATATCTCTAATTTATTCTGCTGGTTATCAAGAAGGTATAGTATCTTCTCAAAAATCATTGACAATGATTGAAAACTTCATTAATTATAATTCTGAACTTAATATTCAAGTAAAAATGCTGGAATTAAAAACAGAATTACTTGAGACTATAGCTCTTTATGAAATGAGCCATAGTAAATTTAAACAGGCGATTGAGTTATATACAGAAGTTTTGAATCTGAGAAGACAAAATAAGATTATGCATAAAGTTATTAGCCCATTAGTCTATCTTGGCATTCTACATCGAAGAATGGGTGAATATAATCGCGCCATATCTTATTTAACCGAGGCTAAACCGTTAGCAGAAAAATTTCAAGATGATAACGCCCTAGCTTGGATACCGCATCATCTAGCCTGGGTTTTTCTTAATCAAGGGAAACCTCTTTTAGCAGAAGAGCAATCCAATATATCTCTTGAAGGATATAAGAAAATGGAGTCTCAGAGTGGACAGGGCGGTATGGCTGATGTTTATGAACAACTAGGTTTTATTCATCTTGCGAAAGATGAAATTGATGAGGCATATGAAAAATTCGAGATGGCACTTAAGATCAGAATAGCTATTGAAAACCGTCATGGTGTTGCGAGTTGTATGATGGGATTAGCACTTGCTTCATGGCATAAAAGGCAGTATTTAAAGTTTATAAAATTTTCATTACAAGGATTTAATAGATATTATAAAATTGGGGTATTAAATCGGGTAAGAATCTTCAGGATGGTTAAGTTAGCCTATATTTGGACTGTAGGTAAACTAAATTGGACTATGTAAATATCAATATCAATACATAATTAGACATCACCCTAGCCAAAAAATGTCAGGAATTAAAGGAACAATTACTCAGCTAACTAACATAACTGTAGTTTAGACTAAAAAATGATTGCAGCCAAAAGTAGCCGCCTTTGAATATCCGGCAAGCTGTTACTCAAAAACTCAAGAGGGAGAAGATTAAATA
>NZ_JAEQCB010000244.1:0-5477 GCF_020738785.1 Microcoleus sp. PH2017_05_CCC_O_A
TACAATTGCTAGGGAACTCATAAATCATAAGTTAGGGTGAATCCGACTTCTAAACTCTAAACCTAAACCCTGTCTACTGTCTAGAACGAAATAGCCCTGATGGAGTGAGGATGGTTTGTTGGCAATTAAAGAATCGGCATCGGCTGAGCTT
The DNA here is from genome assembly GCF_020738785.1 of Microcoleus sp. PH2017_05_CCC_O_A. Classification (NCBI taxonomy): domain Bacteria; kingdom Bacillati; phylum Cyanobacteriota; class Cyanophyceae; order Oscillatoriales; family Microcoleaceae; genus Microcoleus; species Microcoleus sp. PH2017_05_CCC_O_A. Next base: position 152 of record NZ_JAEQCB010000244.1, read on the forward strand.
ATTTTCTTGGGAAGTTCGTTTGCAGGTTCGCTCGTTTCTTGTTGTATAAGGTTTTCTACTTCGTCGTCTGTTGCTTGGTATGGTAAAGGTTTTGGAGTTGCAATTCCCGGAAGACGCGAGGGTGCAGCAGGAGTAAGTCCGGGATTGACTAGGGGCGATTCTTCTATTAAAGATTCGATTGGGTTGATGCCTGACATGACTTCACTCCTGTTTTAAATATTACAAGTTTGCTGGTATTATTGTTGGCTGTTCTGCTTGGGTATTCGGATACTTTATTAGTTAAAAAATGCCTGTTTTACGGAAACTGCAAATTTGGTGAAACCGACTGTGTTTGTGGGCATCTGAATCAGCGCAGCGGTGGTTTTAGACTAATTAATTGATCGCCCTCATATTTCGTTCAAGATGAATGCGTGAATTCGGGTTTGAATTAATTGTGAGGTGCTTGGTTTTTTTTAGTTGAGAAACTTTTATTAATGACAATCTTCCGTTCTTTTCGGCAGCAGGTCAATCAGGGAAATTACTGATTTTTTTGTTCTATCTGGCACTGGGGGACTGACAGTGTTCGTAGCAAGTTCATGGCAGCAAATATGTGAAGGTTGCTGCTCTTGTTAGTTAGTTTTACTGGTAAATTGTGCTTAACTTGTTGAAGTTTTACGGGTTTTTATGAAAATAATGTGCTTGACTCAGCAAAAATACTGAGATTGTTGTAGAGTCGTATTTTAAGCTTCGTCAAATCTATTGGGTTGAAATTACGCAAAAACTCTGCGATCCTCTGCACGCGCAGCGTTTTCAGGCGCAGAAATCTTTCTCGGTGTCTGGTTCGATCAATATGAGTCGCCTATACCCGAATACGCTTGGGTTAAGAAGCTAATTGCTCCGCGTACACGTCAGTTAATTGAGAACTGCCATAGTCTCTGCGATTGCAACGCTCGTGAGCTGGCAATGACAAGATTTGTTAACTAAACCTAAACCGTATTGGTTCATACTCTGCGTAATACCATTTTGACAAAAGATTGCTACACAATAAATGTTTTGTTTGTTTACAATGATCCTGTAAAGACAGGTGCGTATCTGTTAAATTGTCGATTTTTTTTTAAGGATTGTTGATGGCGACCAACCCTGTAATTACTCAAATATTAAATCTTAAATCGACTGATGCACCCTAGGATAACTGTAGCAGTCGATTACTCGTTCATATTCTTGTAAGTAGCAACCGCCGAAGGTGAACTCCGGTTTAAATAACGGAATATCCAATACTTAAATACCGTATCCAAGATAACTGGAAACGTCGCAATAAACAGAAAGATAAACTGCCTATTTTCTGGTAGTCCCAAATGCCTCGACAAACCTTCGAGAATTATTTCCCAACCGTGTGGCGAGTGGAATCCGACAAACACATCCGTAAACAAAATAATTACGAAAGCCTTTGCACTGTCGCTAAGTCCGTAAACCACATCATCCATGAAAGATTTTAAAACCTCAATCTCTCTCTTGTTAGTGATGAGAATCACGGCAAAGGCAATCACGGAAATTAAATCGGCAAAAATATTTTTAATTGCTCCACCGCTTTCTTTGCGGTATTCCTCCGCTAGCTCAAGTGCTTTTTCGGCAATCTTTTTTTCCTTTTCCTCTGGAGAAAGTGGCGGCGCTATGCCAATTAAAATGTCAAATTTGAGATGATGCTCAAATATCTCCAGTTCTTTTAAAGCTTCTTCTTCCAGGTCAACATTGATGAATAAAGGAGCATTTTGCTTGACTCGAAAGTGGTCAACTACTGGCCCGACTACAAAGTTTTTGGAAATTTGATTTGTTAACAGGGGAACTAAAATTAAAATTAAAATAAATCTTAGAGAAATAACAGTTTTTATTTTAGAATTTCGGAAATTTCTAACTACGTCTTTTTCTGCTTGCGGGTCTAATTCTTTAGTAATTCGATTCAAGGTTCCTAAAAGCGATCGGGGTAATAAATTTACCTCTTCAGAACTCGTGTCAACTTCACCATTAGTTTGATTGAAATTAACTAATCCTTTATTTGGGTGAAGTTGAGAACTGCTTGTAGATTTCGCCTGCACGTTTACCGAACTGACAAGTGGGACGATCGCTGTTGATTTACTATTATTAATATACTTGTCCATGACTCCATCAATAAACTCTAGCTTCTCGAATACCAGGGACGATCGATCTTTAGCGTCTAAACCCAATCGTGGGTGGCGATCCGGGCTGTGTCCCGCCTGCGGTTTTGCGCCCACGCGATCGGGCAATTCCAAAAAAGAACGGCTAGCATTAAACTCAACCATTCTGGTTTGGATGACCTTGAGGTATTTTTGCAGTTCGGATTTAAAGTAAGACAGGGTGCTGTGTCCGTAATCGGACGATCGCTCGGAGATGCCTTGGCCGCCAAAATGCTCATCTTCGATCGCCTTAATTGCTAGCGCAGCATCGTAAGCCTGTTCTAGTGCCCTTTCAGGCGTTTCTCTATACCACTGGTGAGCGCTGTAGAGATATTTTACAAACCTGTTCCACAAAGAAGTATTCATAGCTGGAGCCGATTAGTTAGTAGCAGACATTAGTCATTAAAGTATTGATGGTATGGTAACAAATTTAAATAAACTAAAAACCGCTGCCACAGATTCTATTTGGATTGTAGGAGGCGCCCGCAGTGGCAAAACCGCTCGCTTAGTCGAGCAGTTCTGCCTGTGGAGCAAAACAGTCAAGCCTTTGCCCGCAAACGTTTCAAGCCGCGGGCGTTCCGGGCGCTGGCGGGCGGGACAAACAGCCCCAGCAATCTTAGTCTTAGCAGCTAATGGGGACAACCGGTTGGAATTGGCCGATCGCATCGCCATAGCTACCCAAGGAAAATATGCCTTTCACTCCACAACACCGTTCGGTTTTTTTGAGCAGGAAGTATTGCTATTTTGGCCGCTGCTGTTGCAGTCGCTGGATTTGAAGGCTCAATTTCCCCTGCGGCTGCAACCTGAAACAGAATTGGAACTTGCAGCCAGACTCTGGCGTCGCGAGTTAGACGAAGGGATTTTGCAACAAACAGGGGTAAGTCCAAATCGCATGGTGCGTCGAACTCTAGACTTATTACAACTTGCTGCTGTCAGCGGTACGCCCAGAGAAGAAATTCCCCACATTCTCCAACAGGGATTTGCCGCTGGTGACGGCTCGAATAGCCTGTGGACTAGCATGGGAGAGTTGCTCGAAAGGTGGCGGGAATGGTGCTTGACGCGGGGGCTGCTGACTTACGGGATTGTCTGCGAACTCTACTGGCGCTATTTGTTGCCAAATGTCACTTACCAGCAGCAGTTGGCTTCTAGATATCAAGCTGTCATCGCCGATGATGTTGACGATTATCCGGCCATCAGCGGTCATTTGTTCGATCGAATGCTCGACACAGGCGCAGCGGGGGCCTTTTCCTACAATCGGGATGGAGGAGTGCGTTTGGGTTTGGGGGCTGACACGGAATACCTCGCCCGACTCGAAAGCCGCTGCGGAAGCGTGGAAAATTTGGACGCAAAAGCCGGTTTATCCTCAGAGATTGGGGATTTAGCCGTAAGTTTGGCAGTGAATTCTGAGGGTTTTTATCCTTTAGGCTTGAGTTTACCAGGCTCGGTTCGATCGCTCGAAACCACTTCTCGGGCGCAACTGCTGCGAGAAACCGCCGAAATTATCGTGGATGCGGTGAAGTCAAAAGCCGTGGAAGCGCAGGAAATCGCCGTAGTTGCTCCTGGGATGGATGCGATCGCCCGTTACAGCTTAACGGAAATTCTCGCCCGAGATGGTATCGCGGCCGAATCCCTCAACGATCAGCGTCCCCTATCGACTACGCCAGAGATTCGAGCTTTGCTGACTTTGCTAGCGTTGGTTTATCCTGGACTAGGCCGTTTAGTCGATCGAGACGCCGTAGCCGAAATGCTAGTAATTTTAGGCAGCCAGAAACACCGGGAATTGCCGGAAACAGCAGAAGATAACCCCACTTTCAATCTAAAATCTAAAATCCAAAATCTAAAATCGATCGACCAAGTGAGAGCAGGTTTAATTGCCGATCACTGTTTTTGTCCCGATCTCGATCGACCTCAACTGCTGGAAATTACAGCCTTTCCCCGGTGGGACAGAGTGGGACACCGAGCAGCTTTGGCCTACGAGCAAATTGTAGAGTGGATCGAACAACAGCGATCGCAACAACAGGAGCGGCTGTTACCCAGTCCCATTGCGCTGATCGATCGAGCGATCCAGAAATTTCTCATCAACGACAGATATCTGCCGTTCGATCGGCTAGCAGCCCTCCGAGAGTTAATAGAAACCGCCGCCCACTACTGGGAAATACACGCCCGAATGCAGCGTGTAGAACCCACAAACGGTGGCGACTCAGAAACAATCGCCAGGTTCATCCAGTTGTTGCGCCAAGGAACCGTCACCGCCAACCCGTTTCCAGTCCGTTCCCAAGGCCCAGAAGCCCAAGCCGTCACCCTCGCCAACATCTTCCAGTACCGCAGCAGCCGCCGCGCCCACAAATGGCACTTTTGGCTGGATGCCGGTTCGCCCCTATGGCTGAGCGGCGGTGCGGCCACTTTGTTTGGTGCACCCTTATTTGTGCGATCGCAATTGGGGCGTCCCTGGGGAACCGAAGACGAAACGGCCGCCGACCAACAGCGACTGCGGCGAATTCTGGTAGATTTGTTAAGTCGTTGTTCCGTGCTTTACCTTTGCCACAGCGAACTAGCCGTCAACGGTCAAGAGCAAACCGGGCCGCTTCTGCCTCTAATTAACAGCTCTGTTTCTTGTCAACAGTCAGCTATCAGGCATTCGGGAACAAGCAGGAAAGAAAAATCATGAATGAAAGATTTTCATTTTTTCTCCCTCTGGATAGATACTCGGGCTTGACTCGCAGCATGACTTCTAGATTCGAGCGAAATTGGGCGAGATAAAAGTGTACCCAAAACAGGCATCAAAACGTGCAATCATTAATATTTTTAGCTCGAAAGATACCAGAGTTTAAAAATATCTATAGGCCTTGCAATTTTGATTTAGTATGCTATAAATGAGCGAGATTATAAGAAATACCCTGAAAACCCTGCGACAAAAGTCCAGGGATGAAAGGGCATTGCAGGATTTATCCTGCCAGTTAAATATTTACCAATTCTAGTAAAATAAATCAAGGAGGGTAAAAAAAGATGTACGCAGTACAAAGAGACCTGTGGCATTTAACAGGACTCGACAAAACCATTGTCGAGCAACTGTTGAGGTGGTCAAACAATCTGTTTAATGTCGGGACTTACGAAAGTCGGCAACGGTACTTTAAGGACAAAGGTGCAATTAAATA
>NZ_JAEQCB010000026.1:0-40415 GCF_020738785.1 Microcoleus sp. PH2017_05_CCC_O_A
CAGGAATGGGAATATCATCAAATTTCAAGTAATGTATTAATAATTTAATAGAATGCTTGAGCATTTCCTCACATTTAGAATAACAAAGAGTCTTGCGATTTAGTCTAGCTGGCGGAATGCCTTAGTCTTGTATTTTCCCCTTCTACTCGTGTCATATAAGTCTTGCTAATAATCTGAGATCCATCAGGGATAAACATGGGATATACAGACCATCCATCAGTTACATAAAAGTAGCATTTCTATTCACTTACTTTGTCCCATAATGGTTCAAATGTCTTAGCGCTACGATCCCCTAATACCCATCCTAAAATCCCTGGCTTAAAGTGGTCAACCGCTGTCCACAGCCAGATCTTGTCTGTTTTTTTTTCACATAAGTTTGTAATTCATCGAGCTCACCAACTTCTGGAATCACTTCAGGGTCATAAACATCTGGTAACAGTTTGCCGACTTGTTTAATCCAATTCATTACTGTGGTATGATGAACTCCCTTAACTCCTTCTATCGCCCGTAAACCCATGCCATTGACATACATTTTCAGGCAATCACGTTTGATGGTCTCGCGCTTGATCTCGCTGGGGTTCATACTCACTGATGAATTGGCGACCGCATTGGACACAAATGTGGTTCTGTTTTCCTTTTTTTTCCCGTTTTTACGGATATGGGTTGATTTACATTCGCTTGCTTTGCATAAATTATTCCTCCTATTCATACTATAACTCAGCAACGCCAATTAAATTTAGGTTTCCAGTTACTTTTACTGTTTCAACGCTTTCCGAGTCCATCACGCTCGGCCTTGATGCGGTACGCTCAACAACCTGCTATTACTTGCCCTTTACTGTCATACTGTCATCAAGTTTGCACTCTTTCCGTTGTTTCCAGGGGCGGGAATTTCACGCCAACTAGGATGTTTCAACACGTAGATGGTTGTTCTTACTCACTTCTCGATCGTAATACAATATTTTAATAGAAATAGCAAAGAAAGAACATGGGGACTGAAGTCCCCCGAGCCGCTTCCCTAGGAAGGACTAAAGTCACGCTTGTTTCCCGCATCCCGTATTGATTTTTATGAAAGTAGGTTAAATTTCGGACTTCTGTGCTTGCGCTTCCGGGACTGCAACTTCTGCATCCGGCAGATTGACAGCAACTTCTGCGGATTCTGCAAGAGATTCTACAGTTTCTAATGCCTCGGGAGTGCGCTTAGAAAATCCCCAGACAAACATTAAGGCGATAGAAGAAACTACCAGCCACTGGGGAGGTACTAAACTCTCATTAATTACTTTCACCAGCAATCGCATTCCCACGAAACCGACTGTAATGTAGCCAGCATCTTCAAGGTGTACGAACTCATCGAGCCAGCGGATGAACAAGCCTGCCATAAATCGCAGGGTTATGATGCCAATTGTCGCGCCAGTCAACACCAGCCAAGTTTGGTCAGAAATCGCGATCGCAGTTGTAACGCTATCCAAAGAAAAAGCTAAATCCGTCAGAGCAATTACTGGAATTGCTTTCCACAGAGACGCAAATCTGGGGCCGTGATGTTCTCCATCAGAGTCAGCCTCTGACGCAAAGTGCTGGAAAACTAGCCACAGCAGATACAGGGCTCCCAGCAGTTCAAACTGCCAGAACTGGATCACCCAAGTCGCCGTTAAAATTAGTGCTATTCGCAGTACAAAAGCAATTATCAAACCGATGTTGAGAGCTTGTTGCTGTAGCTTGGGTTCTTCTAAACCTTTGGAAATAGATGCCAGGGCGATCGCGTTGTCAGCCGAAAGCACCGCCTCCAAAGCTACCAAAACCAACAATAATAAAAAGGTGTCAACTCCCAAATTGGGTGAAGCCTCGAGAAATTGATCTAGCATTAATTATTTTGTACACCTAACGATTTGCAAGGGTCGAGCTGCTATACAAATCCTAGACAAGTCTAGACATTTGCTTCTTACTTCATCGGGAGCATGGGAGCGGTTATCCCTCGGTAAGCTTTCACGTTTTAGCCAAGCGCGATAAATTAATTGCTGCGTTCAAATCTCTGTCCATCGAATGACCGCAACTTCCACAGTTGTAAGTCCTTTCTGCCCGTGGCATATCTTGAATATGTCCGCAGTTTGAACAAGTCTTGCTCGAAGGAAACCAGCGGTCAGCAATGATTATTTCACAGCCAAACTTTTTAGCTTTGTATTCCAGTTGACGTTTGAATTCATAGAATCCACAATCAGCGATGACTTGAGCTAGTTTGTGATTGGCTAGCATCCCCGAAACATTTAAATCTTCTACTACTATCGTTGCGTGGTTTTTGCCTAAGTAAGTAGTGATTTGATGAAGAGTATTTTTTCTGAGGTTTGCTATTTTTGCATGATGCTTCGCTAGTTTTTGTTTAGCCTTAAATCTATTGCTAGAGCCTTTCGTCTTTCTCGATAACTCCTTTGACAGCCTACGCAACTTATTGAGATGCGTTTTGTAATGCTTTGGGTTAGGAAAAACAACACCCGTTGAAAGTGTTGCTAACTCTTTAACTCCCAAGTCAACACCCACCGCATCGTGTTGCTTTACAGTTGGTTCATGCTCCTGTTCGTAAGCAAAAGCAATAAACCAACTGTCGGCAGTTCGAGATATTGTAATTGACTTGCAGGTGGTGTGAGGCAATCCGACCTGGGTTTTTACCCAACCGATGGTTGGTAGGTTTATGGACGTACCATCTACCGGGATTGGTTTGCCACCTGCATCTATCGTGAAGGAATCATGATGACCCTTCTTCTTAAATTTGGGATATTCACCTTTTTTAGAGAAGAACCGAGTGAAAGCATCCCCTAGATTGTCAAAAGCATATTGAGTGATCTTCTGGCAAATTCCCGCTTCTTTAATCCATGTAAACTCAGGTTTTACATGATTGTTAAAGAATTTCTTGAGCAGGTATTTGTTGGGCTTCAATCCATCTTTGTAAAGATTACTCCAAGTAGCCAATCCCCAGTTATAAGTAAACCTCGCTATTCCAGCGTGCTTGCTCATGACTGTTGCCTGAATCTTGTTTAGTTTTAACTTTGTTTTGATGGATAAAAGCATTGTTCGACCTCAACACGCTAATTTCACCGATCGCCCGACAGGGTGGGTTTGGCTGGTAACTTCCCCGAAACATCCCAGCGCAAGCGAGTGTCTTTACTGACAATCCAAGGTTTTTTGGGAATCGCGCAGGGTATCACTGGCTCTGTCTAAAATGAGTGTCACGTTTACTGATCGTAACCTAGTCCGGCAACTTTGTCGCGGCCGATCGCTCCCAAGGCAGTTCGGAAACGGCCAATTTAGGGGGTTTTAACGAATTTAGCGGATTTATAGCGATCGAACTCAATCCGAGAACGAGAAGTCAAGCATAAAGATTTTCCCCATCTCCGCCTCTCCCCCTCTCCGCCTCTCCCCCTCTCCCACTCCTCCCCAACGGCACCGAATTACTTGTCGATTTGTAACAAAAGATTCCCAAAAGCGCCAATTTGTCTCAAATTGATGAAAGCTCGTGCCCGTAAAATGGAGTTTTCCTCATATGTCTTTAACAGATACCCAAGTCTACGTAGCGCTCGTAATTGCTTTGATTCCCGGAATCTTGGCTTTCCGGCTGTCAACAGAACTGTACAAGTAGTTTCGAGACACCAGTAGCGAACCGCACCGTCGCCTGTCCTCCTTAGTTAAATCTCGAAATTACAGACAATTGCTGTCATCGTGCAGTAGATTGTTTGTGGTCACGAAGACGAGACTGCAAGGGCAGGCATTTTTATTGGGAAATTCCGTCCTCAGCCGTCACCCAGTCTCAAAAATTTGGGCTGCGAGCACCCTGACAAACAGGGGCGGGTGTGCGTTAAACTCAGAATTTTCTGTGGTCAGCTCTAAAAAGTCAGTCTCAGGTATTTGAAAAAAAAATTATGCAAGCGATTCAACCTACCGTTACCCCACTACGTCCTGTAAAAACTCCCCCTCGGGTTACTCCTCGTCGCAGCAGCAGCCAGCGTTCCTACCCTCATCAAACGCTCGCCGCCGAAACAGGAGTCAAGTTAGCAGTTAATGTAGTTCTGTCAGTGTGTGCGACTTCTGCTTTGATTCAGCTTTGGCCCCACTACCGGGGAGTCCAAGAAAAGTTGCACGAAATCCAAGCTGAAGTGAATCTTACTCAAGCGCGAGTCGATAAGTCGCGATCGGACTTTAACCGCTATTTTGACCCCAGTCAGGCTAAAACTGTGATGCAAGAGCAAAGCAATCGAGCCGATCCCCAGCAACGCCCGGTGATTTTGCAGGAACCCGAAGCACCCGATTCTGAGGAATCTACGCTGCAACCTTAAATTGTCAGACAGCAACCTTAATCTGAAGATTGTTGTAGGATGTGCACCGCGCAGACAGAAGAGTGGACGAAGGGAATTCGCGCCTATACAAACAAAACCCCAGGAATGCGGGTTCAAGAAACAAGAGGGGGCGAATGGAATTCGCGCCTGTACAAACAAAACCCGCAGGAGTGCGGGTTGAAGAAAGGGTGGTTGAAATTACTTTATTGTCTTCCGTCGGCAGAGGCGGACATTGTTTGTCTGGGCGCGGTTTCAACCGCCGTCTTTGCCATCACGGTTTTTTCTTTTAGTAGTTGCAGTGCAGCTTGATATTGTAAGTCGTCTTCAGTGCCAATTCGATCGCGCGCAATCGGTTCTAGCGGCACTGCGCGATCGGGCGAAATCCCCAATTTGTTAATATCCGTGTGGTTCGGTGTCTCGTACTTAGCAACAGTTACAGCCAACCCGGAACCGTCGGACAAATCAAACAGCGACTGAATCAGTCCTTTCCCGAAAGTCTTTTCGCCCACCAGTTGAGCTCTGCCGTTATCTTGCAGCGCACCCGCCAAAATTTCGCTAGCACTGGCCGTTCCCTTGTTCACCAAAACAATCAGCGGATCGCCAGTTAAGGCTTGTCCAGAAGCCTCAAAACTGCCGAGAATGCCTTGTCTGTTGACTGTGTAGACGATCGTCCCAGAATCGATCCACAGGCGCGCAATTTCAATCCCCGCTTGCAACAGCCCGCCCGGGTTGTTCCGCAAATCGAGAATGTAGGAGGCAGCGCCTTGTTTTTCCAAACGATCGATCGCATGGGCGACTTCTTCGGTGGCGTTAGCGCTGAATTGACTCAGGCGAATGTAGCCCAGCGGTAAATTGTCCGGCCCGGACTGCAATTCGGCATAAACCGGATTGAGAGCAATGCGATCGCGCACCAGCTCAATGTCTTCAGGAACCTCCCTTCCTTCGCGTCCCAAGGTCAAAGTAACAGGAGTGCCGATGCGGCCCCGCATTCGAGTTGCTGCTTCGTCCAGGCTCAATTCTGAGGTAGGAGTGCCGTCAATTTTCAAAATGCGATCGAGCGGTTGAATGCCGGCTTTATCCGCCGGCGAGCCCGCCAAAGGAGCCACCACTGTCAGAGTATTTGTCTCGGGGTCGATCGCAATTTGTAGCCCAACTCCCGTCAATTCTCCCGAAGTGTTGACCTGCAAACTGCGGTACTGTTCCGGTTTGAGCAGTCGAGTAAAAGGGTCGTCAAGATTTGCCAGCATCCCTTGAATCGCCGTGTAAGTCTGCTGTCTGTCGTTGAGCGGTTCCTTGACGGCTTTTTCGCGAATCGACCACCAGTTTTTCGAGTTGAAGGTGTCATCCACATAGGAACGATTGACAATGCGCCAAGCTTCGCTCAACAACTGCTGTTCTGGAGTTAGCGCCGCCGCCGGAAGAGCCCATGCGCCTAGAACCAGGACGACTTGGAGGAAGAAGATAATTGCTGTCTGGAAAACTCGTCTCTGCATGATTTTTTTGTCTCAAAGATAGGCAAGTATGGCATTTCCTGTATTTTAAGTTTGTAAGCTTTTAAGCTTTTGTGCAGTCAACTGTCCCGGAGACATTCAGGATTCATCATTGCCCAGCCGCGAACAAAAAATTAGTTAATTGTAACATTTAATCGCAAAATTAGTGAAGTTTTATCATGAATATTAAATTTTACCTCCCAGCCACCCTCTGGCGGACTCGGACTTTGCTCCTGGGCTGGGTTCTTGGCTGTATGCGAGCTTGGGGCGGATGTTGAGCTGGCAGAAAATGCTATTTGAGACGAAGGCAAAAGCATCGCTCCGTGAAATTTGTACAGCAATTATGTTACATTTTTTATCACAGTCTGGAATTCGATCGCGCAACGCCAGCGAGTAGGGCTCAGCTCTAGCTTGGTTTCCCAGTGCTCGCGGGCGATCGCACAAGAGATTTCCTTTCATGAGCTCCAAATTTAAAAATAGCCTCAGGCATTTGCTAGTAAAAGCCAACTGCTCGGCGCGGGGCGACAAAAAAACCTTGTGGCTGCTGAGAATGAACCTCAACCACAGCAATATTCTTTTAGGAATTCTGGCTCCATGTTTTCTAAACAAATCACCGACTCAAAAACCTTCCAGTGGTTTGATGAACGCCTGGAAATTCAGGCGATCGCAGACGACATCACTACAAAGTATGTACCTCCCCACGTCAACATCTTCTATTGCTTGGGCGGCATTACTCTAGTTTGTTTTCTAATCCAGTTTGCCACCGGCTTCGCCATGACTTTCTATTACCGTCCCACGGTAGCAGAAGCTTTTTCTTCAGTGCAATATCTGATGAATGAAGTCAACTTCGGCTGGCTGATCCGCTCAATCCACCGCTGGTCTGCCAGCATGATGGTACTGATGATGATTTTGCACACCTTCCGGGTTTACCTGACCGGCGGCTTCAAAAAGCCCCGCGAATTAACCTGGGTGACAGGAGTAATCTTGGCGGTTCTCACTGTTTCTTTCGGCGTGACCGGCTACTCTCTGCCTTGGGATCAAATCGGTTACTGGGCAGTTAAAATCGTTTCCGGCGTACCAGAAGCCATTCCCTTTGTCGGTTCTACACTGGTAGAACTGCTTCGCGGCGGTGTCAGCGTCGGTCAAGGCACTTTGACTCGTTACTACAGCTTGCACACTTTTGTGTTGCCTTGGCTGATTATCGTCTTCATGCTGGCTCACTTCTTGATGATTCGCAAGCAAGGCATTTCTGGCCCGTTGTAAATTTTGAGTTGCTGGGGCGGTATTTTTTTTTGCCCCCCTGCGGAATTTTGGGTTGAAAATTCAGAATTCATCTCTCATCAGAAAATTGGGTTTGAAACCCCGTCCTTCCAGGACGGCTTTACAAATCTTTCAGTATAATTAAGGTGGTCCTTGACCCACCCGAGACGATGGATTCAGACAGCCTAACGAGCGAAGTCCAGTAAAACTGGTGGCGCAGACAAATCGGTAGACCGGGAAAAGAGGATAGGGCAATGGACAGTCCACCCCTAGAATCAACCAAAAAAATGAGAACTCCTTTTTTGGATTTCGACACACAAGAACCGCAAGGCTTGCGGGGATAGTCTGTGGAGCGAACGTAAGGCCATAAACTCGCGCCTAGGGTGGAGGCAGTTGCGATGAAGCAGAAACCTAAATCGTGAGGTTTAGGAATCACCGTCCGTTTTACGGCGGTGAGGATGTCAAGATATTTATTACGGTCAATACTTCGTGCGATCGCCCCGCTGATTCGGACTAACGAATACAGCGGAATGCCAGGCCCGGGCAAAACTAAAAGGAGAACACTCTCACTATGTCTATTATCAAAAAACCAGATTTGAGCGATCCAGAGCTACGCGCTAAGCTCGCTAAGGGCATGGGTCACAACTATTACGGCGAACCAGCTTGGCCCAATGACTTGCTCTACGTTTTCCCAATTGTGATCATGGGAACGATTTCTCTGTGCGTCGGCTTGGCTGTACTAGACCCGGCTATGATTGGCGAACCTGCCAATCCTTTTGCTACTCCGCTAGAAATTCTTCCGGAATGGTATTTGTGGCCTGTGTTCCAACTCCTGCGCGTTTTGCCTAACAAATTGTTGGGTATTGCTTGCATGGCCGGTGTTCCAGTTGGCTTGATTTTGATTCCGTTCATCGAGAATGTTAACAAGTTCCAAAATCCGTTCCGCCGCCCTGTTGCTACTACAGTCTTCCTTTTTGGAACTGCGGTAACTCTGTGGTTGGGTATTGGTGCTATTTTCCCGATCGACAAATCTTTCACGCTTGGTCTGTTCTAAGATTTAAGTTTGTTTGATTTTGACGCCCGCGGGTTTCCGATAAAGTGCTTTTGTACTGCTAGGAAACTTTCGCGGGCGTCATTTTATTTGGGATTTTAGACTTTAAACAGATCGATATAAAAAATACCAATTTTACATGAAGTTGCATAGAATAAAATATGTCATTTTCGATCTAGATGATACACTTTGTGATTATCAGAAAGCTAAAAAAAATGCAATCAGTCTTGTTAATCGAGTTCTTGAATCATCTGGCATAGATGTTAATCAATTTTGGAATAGTTATAGCTTGATAGAGCCTACCTTGTTCCGACAGTTTGTTAAGGGAATTATTTCTAGGGACGAGTATAGGTTGCGTCGCTATGCTGATGTTATACCAGGCGAACGCGAAAATCGTTTAGCGTTTTCTTCAGCACTAAATGATATTTATATGAAAGAGGCAAATCACGGAATAACATTATTTGATGATGTTATTCCATCGCTAAAAGATTTACGAAAAAAAGAAATTAATACCGCTATTCTTACAAATGGACCTTCCGACGGACAAAGGGACAAAATCAAGGCATTAAAATTAGAGGAATATATTAACAAAATCTATATTAGTGAAGAAATTGGTTTTGGCAAACCTAGCTCTAAAGTTTTTAAATTTGTTATAGATGATTTAAATATAGAACCATCACAAGTGTTAATGGTTGGTGACTCAATCGAAGACGATATCGAAGGGGCTAAGCAGCTTAAAATTAAAACAGTTTTAGTCGATCGAGAAGGAAAATATTTTGACTATAAAGGCACAAAAATTTTCGATCTATCAAGTTTGAAAGAGATGTTTGATAGCAATTTAATATGAAGCTGCCTCGAATAAAGATTCAAAAATTAAATTGTAAGAAGATAGCGAACAAATTTATTCAGGTGTGATTTGTTGCAGAACAAGATTCAGTCGTTCATGCAATTCCACAAGTGTCAGAAATACTTCTCCCTTGAGCGGTGCGACTGTTTTTTAGTTGTTGCTCGCTTGCTCTGTGCACTTTCTGCGATCGCCAGAATCAGTGTGCCATAACTCATGACCTCTCAACAGTATCTTTATTCTATAGCCTTTCAAGCTCTCATATGAGGTACTCATGGGCATGGGGCATAGAGCATGGGGCATAGGGCATAAGACTAGCGGGCATACCTCACTTTTTTGAGAAAGGCTATATCTAACTTGATGTAAAATTGGTATAACTATATATCTGTTTCTTAATGTTTAGAGAAATCTTCCGGTTTTACCCAAGGGCAAACGGCATAAATATTAAGTTAACTATCGATCGATGCCGCTCGTACTAATCAATCAAAGACAATTGATTTTAAAGTTTAGCAACTTTTAGCAAAAAGTATCTTAATTATGACGAACCTAAATTTAGAAGGTGTCTTCTCATCATTTATGAACCCGGCACTGCATGAGTTTCAGACTTGGACTTTGGAAAATCCGACAGAAAGCCTCAGCAAAACGTTCCTGCCGATAATCAGTCTTATAGAAGGTTTAATTGCCAACGAACCCACCTATTTGCCAATAAAACGGCTGGCTTTCGGGGCTAATTTTTGCTGCGCGGGACAAGTCGTGATGGGAGAATTTGCAACACTCGAAGAAGCACTCACATCGCCTCAGGCGCGCGGATGGCGGCTGGGTACTTCTGTACTCGATCCGGATCTCTCCCCCAACCAAGATGTCGGCGGTAGGAACCTTTTCCTGCTGTCTTTGTCCGATCGCGAACCAGACGGTAGCAGCAACCACGCAGCATTCCGAAGCTGTATGCAAAAGTATCTTTTCAACAGCGCCACAACCGATCGCCAAGAAGACGAAATCAGCAGGCGGTTGCTCGATCGCCTAGCATCAGATTATACCGAGATGCCGCACGGTGCGGGGGGAACATTTTTTACCGATGTCAGGCGCGGTTGGATGGGATTTTTAGTTCCATACCTGCACTACGTAATTTTTGGGATTAACCCAGATGACAAGTCTGCGATCGAACTTCTCACCGATTTACATTACATCCGCCAAAGCCCAGCGCACTACTTCGCCGTCGCGGGCAGCCTGCTGCAAAGCCTGAACCTGTTTGGACACGGGGATTTGTCGGCTTTAATCGAGCGCGCGGCGACTATCTACGAAAATTCTCCTGCCCTAGCCGACTTCGAGGTGAGCTCGGAAAACAACGGCATGACTAGGCGGGAATTGGCAAAGCTGATGACAGCAATTATGGGGATAGCGGGACTGCAAGGCCCCCTGCACCTAGGCTACACAGCTATGGGATACCGCCCTCTCCCGGCGTATAAAGGAACACAGACGGCTCAAATTAATCCGACTGAGTTTTGGGACGATCTCGATTTGGACGATCGCCAGTCGATCGAGCTTTTCCTGTTGGAATGCGGGCGCCTCTGGGCTCCCGTCAGCGCCACCCACCGAGTCGCGACAGAGCCATTTACCGCCACGGTAGGGGGCAGACAGCGCACTTTTCCCGCCGGAACCAAGGTACTGATACCGCTCAGTTTGGGGCATCTAGACGCGAGTTTCTGGGGTTCTACGGTGTACGAATTCAACGCTAAGCGCGAGAATTTGTGCCCTTATCATATGGGTTTTCATTCGGTGGGCGATCGGAGTGCGGGACGGATTTGCCCAGCTAAAGATATCGCACTGAAGATGCTGGTGGATGTCATTAGTACCGTTGGTAAAGTTCGGCGATCGTAACAGGCAAGATGCCTGTTCCACAACACATCAAATTGCTTGTGGAGTGGGCGTCCCGCCCGCCCTTAAAAAACACGCAAGATGCCTGTTCCACAACACATCAAATTGCTTGTAAAGTGGGCGTCCCGCCCGCCCTTAAAAAACACGCAAGATGCCTGTTACACAACGAACTCAAGGGGGTATATAACCAGAGACTAAATCACAATTTTTTAGAGGTTAAATAATACCATGTTAATTGAAACAAAGAAACTAAAAGACATCGCAACCTGGATGAAAGCAGAACATCCACCGGAGTTTCCAGAAGCCCTGCAAGGTATCTTCTTTATGGACGGGAATATTTTGCCAGACTATTGTCTGACGATGTACAATTCAGAATGGAATCCTGGCCAACGAACATTATTGCTGCGGATTTATGAACCAGTTGTCTGGACATTTCATTCATCAATGGCGGGACGGATGTTACTTTATGCCGTCAAATTTTCTCGCTTCAGCTACTTGTTTCGCTTCTCAGATGCAACTTTGCAGCACGGGCACATCACGCCGATCGCGTTTGGATTGTCTGTACCGCCGTGGATTATGGATTTTTTGATCGATCGCGATCCGAACACTCCCAATGGGGATATCTGGGATCGCAGAAACTCGTTTTTCGGCAGAGCTCCTGAAAAAGGCTATACACTCCGCAGAGTTGTAAACAAAGATAGCAGCCCCACAGCAGCATTTCCTGATTTTCTGTCGAAAGTTGGCAGTGATTGTTTAATTATTGCTCAAGATTGAAAATATTTAGGACAACTTAGGTACGTAGTTGCGCTTCAGCGCTCTTTATAAGATTAGCAAAGAGCGCTGAAGCGCAACTACATACATTGATCGGCTATACTTTTCGTAGTTTTATATTTCCTATCCTGACTATAAAACCACGCTGATTCAAGAAAATATGTGGGGGTTAAGCTATGGTGGATAGTTTATCAATTCCAGAAGATTATAATATTTTCCTGCGGGAACTGAAAGAACGCATCCGCAATGCTCAAGTACGGGCAGCAGTTTCTGTTAACCGAGAATTAGTGTTGCTTTATTGGCAAATTGGACAGGATATTTTAAATCGGCAACAGCAGCAAGGATGGGGTACTAAAGTTATAGACACTTTGGCTGCTGACTTGCAAAAAGCTTTTCCTGAGATGAAGGGTTTTTCATCTCGCAATCTGAAATATATGAGGAGTTTTGCGGAAACTTACCCAGATTTTGAATTTGTGCAGCAGGTTGTTGCACAAATTCCTTGGGGCCATAATATCCGCATTTTGGATAGTGTGAAAGATGGGGTTGAGCGCGAGTGGTACATTCGCCAAACTATCGAGCAAGGATGGAGTCGAAATGTGTTAGTTCATCAGATAGAAAGTAGACTATACCGGCGGCAAGGGAAAGCTGATACTAATTTCTCTCGCACTCTGCCAAATCCTCAATCAGAACTGGCTCAACAGTTATTTAAAGACCCTTATAATTTTGAGTTTCTCAGTTTAGGCAAAGCAGCAAAAGAGCGCGATTTAGAGCAGGCTTTGATTGAACGCATCCGCGATTTTTTGCTGGAATTGGGAGTAGGGTTTGCTTTTGTCGGGAGTCAGTATCATCTAGAGGTTGAAGGGGAAGATTTTTATATTGATTTATTATTTTATCATTTACGTTTGCGTTGTTTTGTGGTAATTGACTTGAAAGTGGAAGCGTTTAAGCCGGAATTTTCGGGAAAGATGAGTTTTTACGTTTCGGCTGTGGATGATTTACTCAAACACCGGGACGATATGCCGACTATTGGGATGATTTTATGCAAGAATAAAAAGCAGAAGATTGTGGAATATTCTTTGCGAGACATGAATAAGGCGATCGGGGTTTCGACTTATCAATTGCGGGAGACTTTACCGGAACAGTTACAGGGGAGTTTGCCGACTTTTGAGCAGTTGGAAGCTGAGTTAGAAGCGGTAGATGTGGAGATTGAGGAGGAGTTATGACAAAAACAATGGAATAATTGACGAGATGGCATTCGACAACATTTAACAGCACATTCCGACACTACGATCGCCCGAGTCACAGCAAAATTCCCGGAAAATAACCGAAATGGCGATCGCCATCTATGACATAGGTTTGTGTACAATCTAAAAAAACCTACGACAAAACTTGTGCATTCTATCAATTAAAATGAAACCAAAAAGTTCACTAACTCCTATTGCCACTAAAATCAAGAAATGGGTTCAAACAGCCAAGGAACTTGAAAAAACTCGATTTGCTATATCCATAACCAGACTGACAAGTATCAAAAGTTTGTGTACCGATCGAGTTGCGGCCGAAAAATTTGCGCTGTACATTTCTCAGCGAGTACAACACGAGATGAATCAAGCTACTTGTCCCGAACACTATACCGAGGAAGAATGGGAACAGCACAAACAGGTAATAGCTGAAGGAATCGCCCAAATGGAAATTTACCTAGAAAATCCTAGTAATGAAGGCGAGCAATCTATCCGTAAGTTATTGAGAACAATTAATAGCCTACAAGGAGACGATCGTCGTAATGTTGCCTGGGGAACAGTACATTTTGTCCGCAGTGGAAATTTACTAAAATTAGACTATGCACTGCGTTGTTTCACAGACAACGATTTTCCTTATTGGATCTATAAACTAGCTAAAGAATACGTAGAAAGTTATGCCCCGGAGTATGGTTCAGGTATAACTCCTAAATCTGTACCGATGTTGTTAGAAGTAGCAGAATTTTGGTGTCAGTATTATTTCTCTCAAAGTTTGAGTGAGAAATTTCCTGGTTTTGCCTAAAAGAGGATCCAGAGGATGACGTTTTGTACTCCACTGTCACGAACTCAGCAATACCAAGAGTCACTGCTAAAAACAACAAAACCTTCTCGTTTGAGAAGGTTTTATCACGATCTTTATCACAATCGGAGCGGCGGGATTTGAACCCACGACCCCTACTACCCCAAAGTAGTGCGCTACCAAGCTGCGCTACGCCCCGACAGCTTTAACAGCTTAGCATAGAATCTCAGAAAAAGTCAAAAAACTTTTAAAACTTTGGTTGCCTGCACCAAACTCGGAACCGCAGCCGCCGGCCAAAAACCCTCGCACCTCCTACCAGCATTCAAGATCAACTGCACGCTGTAAGCTTCGGGATAGCCTTCTAACTGCACCCACAACAAGTCGCTTTCGGCTTCAATGGCGATTTTTTCCTCGTCCATTAACTCAGAGGCCATTTGACTCATTGTGGCGGCTAATTGTCCCAACAACCGGCAAAAATCGTTTAACTCGGCTTCGGTGAGTTCGATCGCCCAACCTTCCCCAGCCACCAAACCCTGAAACTCTTCTGCGTTTGGGTTCCATCCCAAACGCCAGCCCGCACCAGTCTTAATTACACGTTCCATCTGGCGATTTTAGATTTTGGATTTTGGATTTTAGATTGATTAGGTGATTTTATGGCTTATATCATGTCCAGTCGATTACGATAACAACAACGGTTCGTAGTGCGGACTTCAGTCCGCACTCCCGCTGCGGACTGAAGTCCGCACTACGAACCAATCTGTTTATGCCGAAAAGACGCGTTACACCAGGCAGATTAGCCAAAAACCCGGTTTCTAGGCCTCCTTCAAGCTTACGGTGTCAGCAACTTTGCATCTCCCGGCTGTGGCTGGGGTATTTCCGGGGAAGTCGATCGCCCTTTTGGTGTTTCGCCCGCCGCCGGTGTGCGCGATGGCCCCGAATTCTCGGTAAAAACATCAACCAAAGCTTGAACCAAAGCATCCCGCTGTTTTCTATTTAAACTTTGAATAGCAGCGCGATCGCGTTCCATAGGATTTTCTCGCAAAACATCTTTTCCCGGATACACGCCTTCCACCAAATAATCGGGAGTCGCCCCCAGATAGTCAGCTAAACTCAACTTCCAATCAAAACGGTAATTCGGCGGCCGTCCTTTAACAAACACATGATATCTAATCAAGCGCCCGACTAAAGTATTGTTGGGATCTACTTTGCCGGTTTCCTTAGAAATGTAGTTATTCTCGATCGGCAAATCCGGCACTTTTTCATACACCAATTTCCACGCATCCTGCGCCCTCAATTGCTGCGGCGCCGATTGTTGAGCAACCAGTCCTCTAGACCCAGAACCACGCAGCAGCGAAGGTTCCAAAGCCGACACACTTAATTTACCCGATTCCAATACCCCACTCAAAAGCGTAAAAATCGCCACACTCAAAGTAACTAACAGAAAACTGAAGCCCAGCTTGAATTTCTTTTTCACGGTTTTGACAATAATTTCAATTCAAAAATAGAATAATTTCCTAAACTCACCTACCAGCCTATATCCTGATTTCTGATTTGAGGACTTTCCCAAAATCAACCCGATTGGGTTCATCGCGATTTGGTGAAGATAGTTTTTAAGAGTGCGAGGCGGACACTCCCTTGTCTATATATTTCTACCTCTCTTCGGTAGATATAGAAGTCTTTGCATGAGTCGTAAAGTTTTTCACCCCACCCCAACCCTCCCCTTATTAAGGGGAGGGAGTAAGAAATTCACAAATCATTTAGGATTGTTATATAATCAACCGGATTTTTTTGCCAGTCGCGCCAGTCTATTTGAAGAAAGTTTTGAGTTTTGAATTAACAAAAATTGTTGAAATTCACCACTCAAAACTCCCCAAGTCTAGATATCCCCGATAATTTCCGGCTGAGTGAGTTCGTCCGACATCTCAAATATCGCCCGCATCACAGGTTTCATCATTTGATGGTCGTCCATATTGTCAAAATCTTCATAGCGACGGCGTTTGGCGCGGTTCGCCACTTGCACCGTAATCCGATAGCGATTGGATGCAGCACCGATCAACTCTTCTGCCCGACGGGTTAGCTGAGTTGAATCGAAGGTTGGACGCTTAACCATGAGATTACCTACTTTATCTAATGTTACATTCTAGTCTAGTATGCGAAGATTCAAAATTACTAACTGAGTATCATTGCTTATGCAGGCAACAACAGCCTATTCCTTTGGTCACTTGCATCAGGTAAATTCTCATCCCCTCAAATTGGTTGCTTTCGGCGACAGTTTAATCTACGGTTTCGGCGACGGTGTAGGCGGGGGTTGGGTGGAAAGATTGCGGCGACAGTGGATGTTAACGGAGAGTGCAGGACACGTTTTATACAATTTGGGCGTTCGGGGCGATCGCACGTATCAAGTCGCCCAGCGCCTCGAAAACGAGTTTCGGCACCGGGGCGAGCTCAGAAACCGCGTCCCGGATGCCATCATACTGTCGGTAGGCCTCAACGATACGGCGAGAGTGCAATCGCCGACTGGGCGCAGTTATACTGATTTTGAACATTTTAAAACTGTTTTGGATAATTTGTTAAATTTATCGCAACAACTTTGTCCGGTGATATTTGTCGGGATGGTGCCGGTGGATGAAAGCAAAATGCCTTTTCAAGATTGTTTGTACTACAATCACGCTGACCAATATCGCTATAAAGAAGCCACAAAGTTAGCTTGTTTGGAACGGGGAATTCCCTATTTAGATATTTTTGATAAATGGATCGATCGCGGTAATATTTGGTGGCGTTCTTGTCTGACTTCGGATGGTCTCCATCCCAATGAAGTCGGTTATCAATGTTTATTTGAAGATGTGACAAGTTGGGAACCGCTACTCGCTATTAGTCATTAGTTATTAGTCTAGGTACGTAGTTGCGCTTTAGCGCTCTTTTCAATTAGTCATTAATCTAGGTACGTTGTTGCGCTTCAGCGCTCTTTCCGATATCCCAAAAGAGCGCTGAAGCGCAACTACATACCTTGCTCTAGGTACGTTGTTGCGCTTTAGCGCTCTTTCCGATATCCCAAAAGAGCGCTGAAGCGCAACTACATACCTTTTACGTACCTTTATAAGTTCCAGGTAGATAAGGAAGATAAGCAACATAAGGATTTTAAGGAATTTAAGCATTTTAAAATCGACCAACCAGCATAAAAATATTTATTTTAAAAGACCGTATCTTCCCCTCGCCACAAATAAAAGCATTTAATAATGATGACATCACTGAGCGCAAGAGCAAGCTAGGCAAGAATCAATCAACGATAAATAGCCGGACAAAGGCTTGCTTTTTTCTCAATAAAAAACTTGTGTAAATTGGAGAATCAAAAATGTCTGTATCTCAACGCATTAAATTCGGCACATCTGTTATATTAACATTGGCAACCGTTGCCGGAACCGCAGCGCCGATGCTGACTCCTGCGCCTGCTATTGCTGAAACAGCTTTTTCGGATGTTAGTAATAACTATTGGGCGAAAGACTTTATTCAAGATTTGTCAGAAAGAGGCATTATTAAAGGTTTTCCCGATCGCACTTTCCGCCCGGATGCACCCGTCACGCGGGCAGAATTCGCAGCCATGATCCGTTCTATGAAAAAGGCGAAAACTCGCGCTGCTATAGGTTTTGTCGATGTTCCGTCTAATTTTTGGGCGCGGGGGGCGATCGCCGAAGCTTATGAAATGGGATGGATGTCTGGCTACCCCGGCAATGTTTTCAGGCCATCACAGCAGATTCCTCGCGTTCAAGTTGTAGTGGCTTTAAATAACGGGCTGGGTTATGAGCCTGCTTGCAATTTTCAAGATGTTCTCAGCTACTATAATGATGCGGGTGAAATTCAAAGTTATGCTGTGAAAAGTGTGGCTGCTGCTACTGAAAAACAGTTGGTTGTCAGCTATCCCAATCCTAAATCCCTGAAGCCAAACCAGTCAGCCACGCGGGCGGAAGTAGCTGCTTTTATCTATCAAACATTAGTCAGTACCAATCAAGCAAGAGCAATTAATTCTCCTTACATTGCTAAGATTGATATTGGCCAGAGTGTTGCTGTGAAAATCCCCAGCGGGGTGACTATTCCCATCGAGTACGCCAAAGGCAAGATTTTGCTCGCCCCCAATGACAAGTCTCCGATTACGCTGACTGTGGCTGCGGATATCGCAGGGAGTAATGGCAAGGTTATGATACCCGAGGGCTCGAAAATTAGTGGCGAATTGCGATCGACTGCTGAGGGCGTTCAGTTTGTGGCGCAAGAGTTAAGTATCATCAACGGTAGCAGAGTTCCTCTGAATGCTACTTCGCAGGTGATTACTCGCAAAGAAACTGTGACTAAGGGCGTGAATGTTGGTAATCTGATTAAGAACACGGCTTTGGGTGCAGCAGCGGCGGCGGCGATTGCGGGAGTTACGGGCGATCGGGCGATCGCCACTGAAGAGGTACTCGGCGGCGCAGGAGTCGGTACTTTGGTTGGGGTATTTTTGGGTCGAGATAAAGTCGATTTGTATGCTGTTAATCCCGACACCGATTTAGATTTGTTGTTGAATTCTGACTTGGTATTGGGTACTGCAAATACAGGCATTTGTCGCGCTCGATAAAAGGAATTTCCGCAACGAGCAATGTACGGGATGTAACGAACGTAACGGATGTAAGTGATGCAGGCTGAACTCAGAAACCGGGTTTCTTTGGAGATTGATTGTTACTAAACTAACAAACTCGTAGAAACCCGGTTTCTAGCCGAAGAGTGTACAGGCTGAACTCAGAAACCGGGTTTCTTTGGAGATTGATTGTTACTAAACCAAAAAACTCGTAGAAACCCGGTTTCTCGCCCTGGCGCGTCAGCCTTATTTAAATCAAAATTTCTACGAACATCCCAGACTTTCTCGCGTAGAAACTCCCGTCACGGGATTGACACCATCGGCTTTTTCGCACATCATTGTTACTTGATAAGCATCGATAATTGCGTCGGTAAAATCAGCCCCGGAAATGGCTGCATCAAAAAAACGACTTCGAGTCATAATTGCTTCGGTGAAATTAGCATTCGTCAAATTAGCGCCATCAAATGTAATTCTATCGGCTAAAGCACCGGACAGATTTGCACCTGACAAGTTAGCCTTCCACAAAACTCCCTTAGTCAAAATCGCATTGGTTAAATCAGCGCCTTGAAAGTTGGTTCCCCGCATCTCGGCGGCGACGAATGTTCCGCCCGCTAAGTCAGAATTGGAGAAATCGCGATCGGACAAGTTAATATTTGTGTAATTAATATTTTTTTTTGGTAGCGCAAATGCCGGAGTAGCACTCATCATTACCCACCCAAAGGCTAACACTACACTTAAAATTAGGCTCAGGACTATTCGGAATACACTTTTCATGATGATGGGAATGGGGAATGGGGCATTGGGCATTGGGCATTGGGCATTGGGCATTGGGCATTGGGCATTGGGCATTGGGCATTGGGAAGAAGGGAAGAAGGGAAAACAGGGCATTGCAAGCAACAAATAACAAATAATAAATAACCAATAACCAATAACCAATAACCAATAACCAATAACCAATAACCAATAACTAATAACCAATAACTAATAACTAATAACTAATAACTAATTAAATCGCTTTACCAAATCTTCGCCGACGCGAAGTGTCAAGTCAGATTCAATTTCACCAGTAGAAGATGCTTCTATTTTACCATAGCCTAAAGTTTTTTGCAGAAGATTCGCGGTCTCTAAATCGCCTTGCTGTACAATAATTTGACTTTGACGTTGCTTGTCGGGCCAATCTTTGACTACAGATACGTTAGAAAAGCCCTTTTTTCTGAGAAATTCAGCGACGGTTTTGGCGGTTTTTGGGTTGCTAGAAGCATTTTGGACGGCGATTTTGAGGCTGCTGGGTGAAACCGGCTGGCTGGGATTGGCGGTTCGCCCTTGGGCAAAATCCGCTGCGCCTTGTTTGAAATATTGTGTCATAATGCGATCGCGCCCAGCAACATCGACAATCCAATAACTCCTCAAATCCCCTTGTGATGAGCTAGAGCGTCCCGGTAACATCACCATTTTAAAATTATCTCGCTCCAATTGCAAACCGAAATTTGCGATCGTCAATATTTCCTCAAAATTTAGGTTTGTATCTACATATTTTTGCATCAATCGCACAATTTGTGGCAATCGCACCAATACTGATGGACTTGCGAGGCGGTTGCGAATAGCTTGAATTAAAGATTGCTGTCGCCCAATTCGGCCGATATCTCCCAAACCGTCGTTGCGAAATCGAGCCAATTGTTCTGCTTCTTCTCCGTTGAGATTTTGCCATCCCTGTGCTAAATTTATGCTTAACTTTTGGGCTTTATCTGTATAGGACATCGCCCGAGGTACAAATACCTCAACTCCGTCCAACAAATCGACTAATTCCCGAAACGCAACGCTGCTGACTCGCACGTATCTTTCAATTGTTGCATTGTTGGCGATAGTGCTCACCAATCGCGCCGCCAAAACTGCTCCTCCTCTGGCATTTGCTTCGTTAATTTTGCTGAAGCTAATTCCGGGAATTTCGACTTTTGTATCTCGCGGAATTGAAAGCAAACTAATAGATTTCTCTCTAGGATCGAGGTGGAATAAGAGTATTGTATCGCTGCGGCCGTTAAAAATCTTGCGGGAATTGGGGACAGATCCGGGTACGCGGTCAATTCCCAGGATTAAGATATTAACAGGCCGCGAGAGGCGGTATCCAGAGCGGTTGGATGATATATAGTTAAAGCCTGTAGCGTCTAGGACTTTGCTAATCATTTGCGGTTCCACGGGTGCTAAGAGGGCGGTAATTGCCCCGAGTCCTGCGGAGATGGCTGCTGTGACAATTAGCACAAATAGCCCAAATATACATAGTGCTAATTTGAGCTTTTGTCTAGATTTGCGATCGGCTGGTTTAACAAAGTTTCTCTTAAAGATTGACAAGTTTTTCATTGACTTGCTCTTGATTATTACATTTTTTCAGCTTTGCAATAAAACTTGGGCGGTGCTTCTAGAAAGTATTTAAACAAAGCCGGACAAAGCCAGCCTTCGAGATTTTCGGCTTCCCACCGATACCAGTTTCCGCCGTATTCTGTTTTAAACCAAGCCATTTCTGCTTGATATCCGGGAAATGGATTGGCTGAAAATAATAGTCGGAAACCTTGAGCGGCGTTGGGAATGTCTGCGACAAGTACGTTAATCATTTCGGGGACGCCCTGAACAAATGGTTCTCGGACAAGTCCGGCTCGCTCGTCGTCAAAAACCCAGGTGTACTGTTCGCGATAGGGGAAAATTACCATCATGGCATTTGACATCGTATTCTCCTCTTTTTATTTTGTTTTTTGGGGATATAAATACAAGTCTTGATACATTATATTCGGTGCAGCGGAAGTTGTGTAAAATCCGATTTTCGTACCGTGTTTTAATGCTAATTTAAAATAAATTGCTACAATTCTTAATCTTGTACCAATTATTAAAACTCGCAGTTCTGTGAACTAGACGGTATTGTCGTATCCCTACAGATGCTCGCATACTATTTATAATATTTTGCCAGTTTTTTTAGGATTCGTATTAGTTGCTTAATTTTAGATAGTGAATATTTTAAATATAATTTTTTGCAATATTTATTTTGATATAGTGGCTCTCAGAAAGATAAGGTACGTTGTTGGGCTTCAGCCCTCTTACCGTAGATTGTAGACCAATACGGTTCATTTAAGAATAGTCAGGCTGCTAAAAGATGCTTGTATTTCCTGTAAATTCGTGAGATTAAACTCATTTGAAAGCTTTAATCCAAGCGTATTTAGGTATATTTGGTAAAAGCTGTTGTTGGGTAAGTTGGTAGATCACAAATCTTCGGAGGGTCCAAGCCCAACAACGTACCTTTTTTTTTGAGGATTACTATAGTTAAGGTTTAGGTTTTTTGGGAATCTCCCGCTGAATTTCCTGTTAGCTCAGCTAGCGCTTTCGCTAAATATTCATACTGTGGCAAGGTATTGTAAAATTGAGCTGAAATCCTCACCAGCCGCTTGCTAGAATCTGGCCAAGGAATAACCGGCACTTCTATTTTAAAAATCTGCCACAGCACCTCTTGCAATGGTGGAATTCCACCCGTTGCAGCGGCGTCAGGCTGTTCGTCGGCTAGTGGTATAACAGCCATAGAACCTACCATTTCATCGGGACAAGGCAGCGGCAAATCTAATTTATCTGCTAATATTTGTCTCCCAGCCAATGCTAAATCATGATTCTTTGCCATCAATTCCGGCCAGCCGCCACTCAACAAAGAACCCATGAAATCAATGGCTACAGGTACGCACAAATAGGGACTTGGATCGACTGTTCCCATCCAGTCAAATTCTAGTTGAAAGCGTGATTTGTCGGCGCGCGGTGAGTTGGCGCCGTGACTGATGGTAGTTGGCCGAATGCTATCTTGTTTGTCTCGCCTCACGTACAGAAAAGCTGCACCTTTCGGCGCGCACAGCCATTTGTGGCAATTTCCTGTGTAGTAAGCGGCGCCGATTTCTTCTAAATTCAGTGCTACCATTCCCGGTGCGTGAGCTCCGTCTACTAATACATCTACGCCGCGATTAGCTAATTCGCCGACTAACTGTTTGATGGGAAAAATTAAACCTGTTTGGCTGACAATGTGGTCTAATAAGGCTAATTTTGTTTGCGGGGAAACGCACTTAATTATTGCTTCAATAATTTGTTCTGGCGATTCAATGGGAAATGGTATTTCTGCTACTATTACTTTGGCGCCTGTGCGCTCTGCGATAAAATCTAGTGTGTTGCGACAGGCGTTGTATTCCTGATTTGTGGTTAGCAATTCGTCGCCCGGACTAAAATAGAGCGATCGCAAAACGGCATTGACTCCAGTGGTAGCATTCGGCACAAAGGCTAATTCTTCTTCGCCTGCACCAATAAAGGTGGCTAACTGATTTCTGGCGTTATCTAACAGCGGCTCAAATTCCCGCATTAAAAAGCGCAATGGTTCTCTTTCCAGTTGTTCTCGAAAACTGGTTTGCGCTTCCAGTACGGGAATCGGACAGGCTCCAAAGGAACCGTGGTTGAGGAATGTGATTTCGCGATCGAGTAACCAATATTCGTTAATCATTAGTTATTAGTCATTAGTTATTAGTGCGAGCGTCCCCGCTCGCGAACCCTATTAGTCATTAGTCTGTCAACTGTCAACTGTCAACCATTTTACCTTTTAATTGCTCAAATTCTTCTAGTGTATTGCAATTCGATAGCATGACTGCTTCTCGTTCCCCTACGGGTAGAGGGATTACTTGGATTTGATTTAACCACTGTTGAAATGAATGTCCCCCTTTGTCAATAAAACTTTGCAAGCTGGACAGAGATTGTTTGCGGTAGAAACCGCATAATGGCTCCCAGCGCGAATTTTGATAGGGGACAACTGCTAAGGTAGATGGGGGAAACTCTGTTAACTTACTCGCCCAATTATCAATGATTCGGGAATCTAATAAGGGCAAATCGCAAGCTAATAGCAAAATCCAGTCGGCAGAAATGTCCGTCAGTCCTTGAGTTAATGCCACTAAGGGGCCGGAACCCGGATTGTACTCTACCAGAAATTGGGATTTTTGGGTTGGGGTCGATCGATAGCGATCGGGCCAAGCTGTCAAAACATACACTTGTGGCGTTACAACTGCTGCAACCTCACACGCCCGCTGCAACAGGCTTTTACCCTCAATTTCTAGGAGAGATTTATCCGTACCCATCCGCGAACTTTGACCGCCTGCGAGCACAATTACTGCTATTTTATGGTTAATCATTGGGCATTGGGCATTGGGCATTGGGCATTGGGCATTGGGCATTGGTCATTAGTTAACGGTTAACTGTCAACTGTCAACTGTCAACTGTCAACTGTCAACTGTCAACTGTCATTAGCACTCAACCTGATTGATTCTCAATTCAAAGCACTAACGGCTTTGCTAACTTCCTCAAGTTTTTGCACTACTTGACCGCTGCTTAATAAGGTTTCTGCCTCAATCAAACCAGAGTCCATATCCAAACAAATTCCGCTGCGCCACAGATAAAATCCGCCGTTCCAGATAGCAGATTGCATCATTTCTGAGTGTTTTCCTAACAAAACTTCCTGCATTTGTTTGAATAACTCAGATGCTGATTCAAAGGCGGGATTTGTACTGCTAAAACCGTAATCTCCGTGGGCTAAAAGCACTCGCTCGAACTCGGCGCCCGGTTTAGCAATGCCGATAATTGCAGTTCGATCGCGCGGCAAGTCGCAACTGCCCTCCAATCCTTTGACTGTGGTATAATTTTTGACTCCCCGCAACTCAAAGGCTGCTTGAAACATACCCTCTGTAGGCGGGTGCACGTAGCCTGAGATGACGTTAACGTCGCCGGCGCAGGGACACCACATCAATTCCATTGTCGAAAAAGGCGGCCGTTTGCCGATTTCGCGGCGGTAGGGCACTAAACTCGCGGCTTGAGGAAAATGCTTGGGAAGGTAAACAAAACCTAAACCCGTACTGTTAAAAACTTGCTGGACTTTTTCTAAACGGAGTTTTCTCCAGTCAACTCCTAAACCGCGCCAAATTTCGATTAGGGGAATGCCTTCTTTGGTTGGCATTGTCTCCCCTCCGTGCATGACGGTTGGGACGCCAGAGGCGGCTAATATTAGGGCGGTTATTGGGCTAATTGGAGCGGTGCGCGATCGCCCGTCGTAGGCTACGCCAAACACGGCGACGCTAGAAACGGCAAATCCTTTTTCTCGGTTGGGAGGGGCAAGCATCGGCCCCAATTCTTCGTAAGCATCCAGCATTCCGGCTAATTCTTCGCCGGTGGGCCGTTTGATGCGATGGGAAATCATGAAAGCTCCGATTTGAGTCGGTGTTGCTTCTCCTAGCAGCATCATTCGCGTGGCTGCTGCTGATTGCGATCGAGTTAAGTTTTCTCCTGTGTGTACTCCACTGCCAATTTTTCGTAGCAATTCTCTAAATGCGTCACTCATAATTATTGAAGTTGGTCATTGGGCATTGGGCATCGGGCATTGGGCATTGGGCATTGGGCATTGGTTATTGGTTATTCGTTATTGGTTATTCGTTATTCGTTATTGGTTATTCGTTATTGGTTATTCGTAACGCCCTAAAATCTCAAATTTCAAATCTCAATTATAAACAGGTATTAATTTCCGGATTTTACTACTTTGATGACATCACATGGTGGTACAAGTTCCCGTACCAGATTCCAGAAATGGGCGATCGGCGGAATTTGCATTCGATCGTGAGTTGTTACCAACACCACTTCGCGAGTCCAAGTCGGATCGATCGCCGATTGTCCGTTAGCGAAGCCCTCGAAGAGGATCGCCGAAACCTTGGAATTTGCGCGCTCAAGAGCGATCGATCGAATTGCTAAAGTGCGATCGGCCTTAGCGTCTAGCAAAGCTGAATGCGGCAGCAAAGCAATCAATTCTCCCTGGCGCACCACGCCTCGAAAAGCATCGAGAGTGTTGAGTTCCAAAACAGCATGAAGTTTAGCACCGATGCGTCCGAATTGCTCTTGTACCATGCGCTGCATTCCGTACCCGTCCTTAAACACCACTTGCGGGTAACAAATCAATTCCGGCCAAGGTACTCGATCGTACTGGGCCAGGGGATGACTCGCGGCCATTAATACCTCGATCGGCTCATTGTAGAGCACCTCAACCAACATTTCCGGGGCTTGAGTAAAATAGCGGTTGTTCATCACCACCGCGATGTCCACCAAACCGTCTTTGAGAACTTTCAAAGCTCGATCGCTTCCTAGGGATGTCACGCGCAACTGCACCTCAGGATAGCTGCGACAAAACCTTTGCAGCACAGGCGGTAAATAAGCAGCGCAAACCGAGTGAATCGCAGCCACGCAAAGTTCCGGCTGTTTTCCCGCCAGCAAGTCTCCCAATTCGACCGCAGCATTTCGCCAACTCTGACAGATTTTGCGAGCGTGAGGTAACAGGCGTTCCCCTCCCACTGTCAGCTTGGCGTGGGCGGTGCGGTGAAACAGCGACAAACCCACTTCCGCTTCAAGTCCCTGCACTTGACGGCTAATAGTCGATTGGGTGACGCCGCACTTCCGGGCTGCTTGCTGAAAGCTACCGGTTTCAGCAACTGAAAGAAATGCTTGAAGCTGCTCTAAGCGCATGGATGTTTAATTCGAGATGGTTTGAGAACTTTGACTGGGAGATCGTCAGAGACATTAGAGACCTTAACCGATTTAGTAGAATAATTTAGTACGTCTTGATACAGGTGCAGATTAGTTTGGATTCTGGTTCTAGAGGCGCGGATGCTTGGCTCTACAAATTAATTTGCTCGGTCAGGATTTATTAGGCTAAATTAGACTTAGACTATTCCATTCTCTGAGATTAAATGGGAGCATCTCTGTTTTGCAAGAAGCATTTTTTAAAGAGCGGACTGAAGTCCGTACTACGAACCTTTTTTGAACTCCCGACAGCACTGCATTTTTTAAAGAGCGGACTGAAGTCCGTACTACGAAACTTTTTTTAGCTCCCGACAGCACTGTAAATGCAAAACTGAGATGCTCCCAATTAAATCCATTATATGACTGGAAAACTTGATTGATAAAACGATTTAATTCAGCAAAGTTGAGCGTTCGATGTTTTTAAGTTTGTAACTCAACAGATTTAATGAATTGCACTGTCATAGGGGTTTCCTCAATCACTCTAGCTAACTTGTTTGTATGTAAGATTAAAAGTTAAAAGCTAGCATTTTAGATCGTACATCTTTCAAGATTATAGTACCTGGCTCTCCCTATTACTGTCAATAAATGTCCGAATCTTGCCGCCCGTTTGAAACCTCCGATGAACTTTCATCCCTGCCTAAAGTCACTGTTGTTTTCTGTTTTTTTGTGTATAGACTAGGAATTAGCGGGTCAGCAACACAAGTGCAAGTACGATCGATCGCACAGGAAAGGCGAAATGCAGAATTTTCTTAAGATTATGTCATTTAAGCACAATTTTATGCCCCAAGGTGGATGGGAAGAGTGGCAATTGCAGTTAATGGGACTGCACGCGGTGAGCGATTTGTTAATTGCCTTGGCTTATTACTCAATTCCAGCGATGCTGATCTACTTTGCCAGGAAGCAGCGGTATGTGCCTGCCAGCAAGGGTTTTATCCTATTGGGACTCGGGTTTTTCTGCGGTGGGACAACTCACCTGATGCAAGTTTCGATGCTGGTTCATCCCAGCTACGCGCTGTCAAGTTTGCTCGCTGCCTTTACCGCTGTCATTTCTGTGTGGGCTGTGGCCCAATTGATGCCCTCGCTTTCTCAAGTGTTGGCGGTGACGCGGGCGACACAATTAGCAGCAAATACAGCGCTGGAAAGTCAAAAGGCCGATCGACCGCAAGCTGGCTGTACCATTGAAAATCCCGTCCCATCCCCCAGCAGCGAACTCGGGCCAATTAACCAGCAATTGCTCCTAGAAATAGCGCAGTCGGAGGGAGTCCAACAACTCCTGCTGGAAATTGCCAACAAGCTGCAAGCAAGCGAAGAACGCTTTCGCGCTTTTCAGGAATTATCTCTAGACGGATTTAACGTGTTTCGCAGCATTCGTGACGGCTCTAAAATTGTCGATTTTGAATGGGAATACGTCAATCCCGCTGCGGCAAAAATTCAGCAAAGCACTCCTGAAGAAATGGTCGGAAAGCGATTGCTGCAAGTCCTGCCCGGTCATCAAGATAGCGGTTTGTTCGATCGTTACGTGCAAGTTGTAGAAACAGGAATTCCCCTCAATACTGAGATTTCTTACAACAGCGAAGGTATTGTCGGCTGGTTTCGGATTGTGACCGTTAAATTGGGCGACGGCATGGCTATTTCTTTTAGCGATATTACTGACCGCAAGCAAGTAGAAGCATCCCTGCGCGACGCCCTGCAAAAACTCACTTCTCATTTTGAAAATACGCCCCTAGCTGTGATTGAGTGGGATGAAAATTTTCGCCTCAGTGGGTGGTCTCCGGCTGCTGAAAAGATTTTTGGGTGGAAGGCAACAGAAGTTTTAGGCAAGCATTTTAGCGAATGGAACTTTATTTTTGACGGCGATGTGAAAGATGTACAAGCGGCAATTGAGAGTTTGAAAAACCAACACGAACGGTGCAATGTCGTTCGCAACAGCAATTATGATAAGTCGGGTTCTTTGGTGCATTGCGAGTGGCACAATTCGGCTTTTTACAGCGATTCTGGACAGTTGATCTCGATGCTGTCTCTGGTTTTGGACGTGACGGAACGCTTTAAGTTTATGGAAGTGCTGCGACAGTCAGAAGAGCGGTTTCGGATTGCGGCAGAAAGTGCGAGCGATTTGATTTACGAATGGGATATCGAGACCGGTATCGTGCTGTGGTTTGGTCGTGTAGATGAAATTTTGGGGTACGAAAAAGGCAGATTTCCGAGGACGAGAGCAGCTTGGAACAGTATTTTAAATTCGGAAGACCGATCGCAAATCGAGGCCGCAGTCGATCGATATTTGAGCGCGCCAGACAATTGGACTGCCCCATTTTTTCAGGAATACCGCGTGCAATGCTCCGGTGGTGGCTTGCTCCACTGGATCGATCGGGGCAAAGTAGTTCTTGACAAACAAGGCCATCCGTGGAAATGGATCGGCGTGATTAGCGACATCAGCGATCGCAAAGAGGCCGAAGAACAGCGAAATCAGGCTTGGGCGCGGGAACAAACCGCCCGCCGCGCAGCCGAAGCCAGCGAACAGTTGTACCGCATCCTCGCTGAAACTATCCCCCAAATAGTTTGGACTGCTTGGCCTGACGGCTGGATCGACTACTACAACCAACGCTGGTTTGAATACACCGGTTTGACCCTAGAAAAAACTCAAGGCTGGGGGTGGCAGCCAGTGGTGCATCCAGATGACTTGAAAAATTCCCTGGAACGCTGGAATGAGTCGGTGCAGATGGGGGAGACCTACGAGGTGGAATACCGCTTGAAACGGGCATCTGACGGGGTTTACCGCTGGCATCTGGGTCGCGCCATGCCAGTACGGGACGCTGACGGAAACATCCTCAAGTGGTTCGGGACTTCTACTGATATTGACGATCGCCAGCGATCGGCCCAAACAGCGGATTTGCGCGCCCGAGCTTTGGCTGTGCTGTCATCGGCTTCTTTGAATTACCAAGAGGCGCTGCAAGATTTGGCAGATTTAGCAGTACCGGGGCTGGGGGATTGGTGCTGCGTGCATTTAATCGAGGCCGACGGCTCGATCGGCTTGCAAGCAGTTGCTCACTCAGATCCGAGCAAAGTCGCTCTGTTGTGGCAAATCAATCGCCGTTTGCCGGTAGACCCCCAGGGACGCCACGGAGTAGCAAAGGTGCTGCGGACTGGAGAATCGAAGCTCTACCCAGAAATACCGCATTGGGCGATCGAGGCGGTGCTGTCGGACAACGAACTGTTGGAAGTGCTGTGCTACCAGAACCCGCTGTCGGCAATCTGCGTGCCGCTGATCGCTCGCGGGCGGACGCTGGGAGCGATTTCGTTGCTGTGCGGAGAGTCCGGCCGCCGCTGCGGCGAGGGCGATTTGATTTTGCTCTCGGATTTGGCGCGGGATGCGGCGGTGGCGATCGATAATGCGCGGCTTTACCGGGAAGCAGCGGAGGCCAACCGGATTAAAGACGAGTTTTTGGCAACGCTTTCTCACGAGTTGCGGACGCCTCTGAATGCAGTTGTCGGCTGGGCCCAGATACTGCGACAGCGCAAGTTGAGTGCCGAAAAAACGGCTGTGGGTTTGGAGACGATCGAGCGAAACGGGCGGTTGCAGACTCAGATGATTGAGGATTTGCTGGACGTTTCCCGGATTGTGAGTGGCAAAGTATGTTTGAAGCTGCGCCCCGTGGATTTGGTGCCGATTGTAGAAACCGCAGTCAAAGCGCTCGCCCCTGATGCTGAAGCTCGGGGAGTTGAATTG
The DNA here is from genome assembly GCF_020738785.1 of Microcoleus sp. PH2017_05_CCC_O_A. Taxonomy (NCBI): domain Bacteria; kingdom Bacillati; phylum Cyanobacteriota; class Cyanophyceae; order Oscillatoriales; family Microcoleaceae; genus Microcoleus; species Microcoleus sp. PH2017_05_CCC_O_A. Next base: position 29,592 of record NZ_JAEQCB010000026.1, read on the forward strand.
GCGACTTTTTATGGCGAAGGGGTGAGCTTGGTGAGGGGCGATGCTACTCGTTTGCAGCAGGTAGTGTGGAATTTGGTCTCGAATGCCATTAAGTTTACGCCACCGTCCGGTAGCGTGGAAATCAGGCTCTCGGAGGAGGGGGAACCGCGATCGGCTGGTAGTGCCATGTTGTCTCCGTCTCCGGTTCACTCTGTGACGATCGCCGTTAGCGATACGGGAATTGGCATCAGCAAGGAGTTTTTGCCGTTTGTGTTCGATCGCTTCCGCCAAGCTGACAGCAGTCATACACGCAATTACGGCGGGCTGGGAATCGGATTGGCGATCGTCCGCCATCTCGTGGAACTCCACGGCGGCACTGTCTGGGCCCAAAGTCCCGGCCTGGGACTCGGCTCGACTTTCGGTGTGCGATTGCCTATTGAAAAGAGGTAAAGAAGACAGAAGAAGACAGACGGCGGTTGAAACCGCGCCTAAACAGACAAAACCCGCCTCCGCGGGTTAAAGAGTGTCCGGTTGAAATTACCTTATCCTCTTCAGTCCGCGGAGGCGGACATCGTTTGTGTAGTCGCGAATTCTATTCGCCGTCTTTTCTTAATTCTACTATTGCATCCTAATTCTCTTGCCATTCTTGCAGGGCGATCGCAATTCCCTGTTTTAATCTGGGTTCGAGACTTGGACGATCGACTAAACTTGCTAATTGCTGCCGAACCTCTCCCCCACCCAGCCGTTTGAGTGCTGATAAACTATGCAGTCTGACGCTGTTATCGGCATCTGCCAACAGTTGAATCAACACATCTACCGCTCTGATATCTCCTAATTGTCCTAACGCTAAAGCCAAAGATTGTTTGATTTGGGAAGACTGCACCGCGGGATGATTGCCCTCTAGCAAATCGATCGCAATTTCAGCAGCTTTGGTTTTTAATTCCGGCTTTTCCACTCGCCCCAAAACAGTGACAATCTCTTGACAAACAGCAGGATTCTTGTTTTGAATTAATCGGTGTTCATCGATAATTGGAATTGCAGAATTACTTGTCAATACCTCGCCTTCTAAATCAGCAGCCGATCGCCAGATCAGCGCTTTTTGCAAATATTCTAAACCGGCAGCGGTTTCACTCCAGCCGAGGGCACGCACAGTTTCGATTTGCAATTCAAGGGGAGTTGCGGGCGATCGCAACAATTCAAATAAAGCCGCCGCCGCAGCATCGGTTTTCAGTCGCCCAATTGCGATCGCCGCCTCCTGACAAACTTCTAAACGGATATCCCAAAGCAAAGGTTTGAGCAACTTAACTAAATCTAATTCTGCATCTAAATAGGCGCGCACCCCAAGAGCCCGCACCGCTTCCTTTCTGACTGCTGTCGCCGGATCTTTGAGTGCACCTACCAGTACCGACGGAATCCGAGAGTCGTGAAAACTACTCAACGCCTCAATAGCGCAAGCACGCACCGCAACTTGAGAATCCGTGACTACACTCAACAGCGGTGGGATAATTTCGGGGCGCCGAATTTGGGCGAGGGCTGCTGTAGCAAACTGTCGCGAGTCTGCTTGTTGTAGGAGAGTTGTCAGGGATTCGATCGCACTCGTGCCGAAATTTCCTAGAGTTTCCGCCGCAATTTGGCTCAATTCTTCATCAGAATTTTCGATTAATTTTACTAAAGCTTGCATCACTTCCGGGCGATTGCCTTTGGGATAGCTAGGCTTCACGAACTTTCCGAGGATGCGGGCGGCAAACCACCGGGGCTCTGTATCTGCATCTTCGTCTTCAAGCAAGGCGATTAAAGGTGCGATCGCGCCATTTCCCAGATTGGGCAATACCTTAGCAATTTCCCAGCGGTCTTGAAAATCCCCCCATTCTAAGGCTGCGATTGCTAAACTGACAGCCTTTTCTAAAATATGTTCTTCCGGCTGCTGACTACCGTTTGCTGTCAATTGCTGCAAGCATTCAACTAAAAGAGGCCAGTTTTGGCGATCGGCAGCAGCTTGCGCTTGTTCTAAAATATTCGACATGATTTTAATTTAGCTTCAAGAAGGTAGATGACAGCTAGCGCAGAATGCGAGAGACTTTTCAGCAATCTTTTGCTACAATTATCAATTATTTAAGATTAATGTCAATCCATCACCATGGGTAAAATGTAATTACAGCATTAAATTCATGCACTTAAGTCATCCACCTGTGAAATTCTTAATTTGAAAAACCAAAATCGCAGTTTAGCACAGCTTTTAGACAACCAAGATAAAAACAACCACACCCAACCATGACATAATTCCCATTCCCAATTCCCAATTCCCAATTCCCAATTCCCAATTATTCATGAAAAAAGCTCTCCTTTTAGTAAACCAGCACTCCCGCAAAGGGCAAAATTTATTATCTCAAGCCACTGTAAAATTACAAGCACTTGGTTTTGATTTAATTGTCGAATCTACAAACCACGCAAATGAAATTTCCGAAACAATTCGGCACTACCAACATCAAGTCGAATTAGTAATAATCGGCGGAGGCGACGGCACACTCAACTGCGCCATAGAAGGTTTGATCGACACTAAATTACCCTTAGGTATTTTGCCAATGGGAACTGCTAACGATTTAGCCCGCACTCTCGAAATTCCAACAGATTTATCCGCAGCTTGTCAAGTAATTGCCAGCGGTAAAATTCGGCTCATAGACTTAGGTTGGGTGAACGGCCAGCATTTTTTTAATGTAGCTAGTTTAGGATTGAGCGTGCAAATTACCCAGAGACTTACTAAAGACGTGAAACAGCGCTGGGGAGTTTTAGCTTATGCTTTTACCGCCTTACAAACAATCTGGGAATCGCGACCATTTAGAGCCGAAATTAAAGTAAACAACCAATCTTTTCATGTGAAAACCATTCAAATTGCGATCGGCAACGGCCGCTATTACGGCGGTGGCATGACAGTTGCCGAAGATGCCACCATCGACGACAGGCGGCTGGATTTGTATAGTTTAGAGACAAAAAATTGGTGGGAAATCATTGCTTTGCTGCCAGCGATGAGGCAAGGAAATCATAACAGTTGGCCCAACGTTCGCGCCTTGCACGCTCAAGAAATTGAGATCAATACTAGCAAGCGCCGTCCGATTAATACCGACGGTGAAATTACCACTCAAACGCCTGCAAAATTCCGAGTGATTCCCCAAGCTTTGGCCGTTATCGCTCCTGCATAACTGATAACTCATATATCAGTAACGGGCAAGATGCCCGTTCCACAAAAGATTAATTTAATACCAATTTTTCAGAAGAATGCAACAGTATTCTTGTCCCCCCCCTTAGCAAGGGGGGGCTAGGGGGGGGTCAAAGAGTGTTGCACAATTTTAGATAATTGGTATAACTTCCAGGCTAAGCGCCCGGTAATATCATATCCGCTCGATTACCATAGTAAAAAAGGTTCGTAGTGAGGACTTTATTCCTTAATAGAAGAAGGACTAAAGTCCTCACTACAAACCCAGTTTTATTGTCATCAGACAAATTAGGTACGTAGTTGCGCTTCAGCGCTCTTTCCTAATATTATAAAGAGCGCTGAAGCGCAACTACGTACCTTCGCCCAAAGGAAAGTGCTTACTACGAATAAAAATACTGAGAATTAATAATCGCCTCCAGCGCCGTATTTCCAGGCTTCAACTAATCGGTGAAAATAGTATTGCTGTTGGGTTCCTAAATTTTTTACCTGCGGTTCTACCGCTTTCCCTAAAGGCTGTAATCCTGTATAAATCCCTAAATTCACATAATGAACCATCCAATCGAGCAAATTAGCTATCCCCACCTGCGGGATAATTTTCATCACCAATCCCGGATGGCTGATTGCAGTTTTAAATAAAGTTTGCGACAAAGCCGGAAACAGCACGATATCCTGAAGAAACGGCTTGAGCACTGGTTCTCCCAATTCTTCCATTATTCCAAATACAGCAGCCAAAAGTTGATTGATTTGATTGGGGTTTAATTTCTGATTCATCGCAGCACTCATCGAACGCTGAAACAACCAAGTAACTGATAGATTTGGTTGATACGGTTGCAAAAGTGCCAGGGAATTTTTGTCTAGACTTTCGCTGGTTAAAGCTTCGTCAATTCCGAGAGTCAAGCGTTTGAGGTGGCGCACCATTGCCCCGAAACCGCCGAAGCTGAGGGGCGATTGGCTGCCGCTGCTGTCTCCGACTGGAAGTATCCGATTCCAAGGCATTTTTAGAGGGCTTTGGCGGTAGCAGGGAAAGAATCCGTAGAGTGCTCTTTGGAATTTTAACTGTTCGAGTTCGACGTTTTGATATTCGGGAAGCAAGCGCAAATAGTCTTCAAATAATGTTTCTAAACTAAATCTTTTTGTGTCGGCGTCTATATAGGTAAATAAGTAAGTCGTGCGCCCGTCTCTGGCGGGAAATGCTTCCCAAAAATATTGGCACTGATTTTGCATTGGGGTGAAGGATGCAAATATATCGCCAGTGTCATTTTTGGGGTATCCTTGGGCACAACTGCCGACTACTAAACATACGGCGTCGGGTTTTTTGCCTTGTCTTGCCTGACGGACAATGGGCGAAAAATATCCCATTGCGTCTAATAATAATCTGGTTGTAAATGAAGTGTTGACATTTGGTGAATCGGTATTTTCTGATTCTACTATAACTCCGTTGGGGTGAATTGTTGCTGTTTTAAATGGTGTATTTTCAAATAGTTTTCCTCCGAAATGGAGAAATTTATGTTTGAGGGTTTCGAGGAGGTAAATAGGGTCGATGCCGATGTTGAGTACGTCGCGAATCCAGATGTCAGGGGTGTTGGTAAAGCTGATGCGGGCTGGGTTGTATTCGGTGGCAATTGCTTTGTCTATTTCTTCAACTGAAAGCAAGTTTAGTTCTAAGAATGCGTCTAATTCTTTGCGTGAAATGTTCCATTCTTGTTCGCGCCCTCGCAGGATGCCGCGTTCGAGTAAGGCTACTCGCCAACCGCGTACTGCTAAGGCTGTACCGATTAATATTCCTAGGGTTCCGCCGCTGATAACTATGTCGAAGTCGAGGGTTTCTAGGGGTTGTTGGCTGTGTTTGACGGCTGCGGGTGTTGGGGCGGTGTTTTGTTTGAGGTTTTCCCAGAGTCGATCGACCTTTCGCAGGCCTCCAAGGGCGTCTCCCGGCACTTGGGAGAGAATTTTTTCGGTGAGGGACATCGGGTTTTAATATTTAATAGCGGTTAATTTTATATAATTTAGCTTAGAATCTGGTCTGCATTTAAATTTAAGTTTTGGGCGGGTTCTCCGGCCCACCCCACAAGAGTTCCCGAGGGAGCATCTCAGTTTTGCATTTACAGTGCGAGCGTCCCCGCTCGCGTGCGTATAAAAGCACGCGAGCGGGGACGCTCGCACTGTGAAGAAAAAATGCTTCTTGCAAAACTGAGATGCTCCCGTTCCCGATCGGTAGGGTGCGTCAATCGATTTTAGATTTTAGATTTTAGAGGCGACCCACGGATAAATTCGGGGGCTTGATGATTTTCGATTTGGGATTGATTCCACGGATAAATCACGTGGCGGGTACCACCTGTGAAATTCTTGGTCAGCTAGGATGATTTTGGCGACAAACCAACCATCTCAGACTGAGGTAAGCTGTTGCGGCATTTAAACTGTATGTCAAGAAATAATCTAAGTCTTGTGGGATGGGCTTCTAGCCCGTCCCGAATATGCAATGTTTATTTGCACGACAGCTTATCCCCGGAATCAATGGTGCGTCAGCCTGAGACTTTGGGTGGTGATTGAAAATGTCACACCTGACGCACCCTACTTATTTGTCAACTGGTTTAATCAGGTGCGCTTAATTCTTCAACTCGCAGTCGATCGCACAAAATTCGCTCGCACACAATAGCACCCGTCTCCGCACTCCTGCAAACTTCTAACTGAGCGGACGGGAGCGCTTCAAACAAAAAACGTTCTCCCGGAAACACCGTCCGCTCAAAATACCAATTCGGAATATTTGTAATCCGAGCAATTTGCATTTGGCTAGTAGTATTGAGATACCAACACAAAATACGCGCATCACGTTCCGAAATTACCTGAGTAAGTGTCATATTCATGTTTTTAACTTGTTTGTGAAATTGTGTAAGGTATCTGTCACCAGCCTCAGTCTAATATATATCCGCTCGCCTGTCAAAATCAAATTTTCCCGACATTCTTTAGATTAATTAATAATTAATTAATAAATGTCCCTGAGGAAATAGTGGCGCCTTCCACCTGTTCCCAAGAAGGTGCAAAAGGTGGCAGTGCTAAAGTGCAAGATTTCCATCCTCCTCGCACTGGTGCGCCTAACAATTGACAGTGACCCACGGCACCTCTTTGCATCTTGTAGTGACCGCAAAATTTACACTTAGAAGTTTGATTGCAGCCGCGATCGCTAATTACCCGATTGGGATTGCTGTGAATGTTGTGGCGTTCGAGAGTCAGGGTTTCCATCAAGATCTTTTTTAAATCGTCACTCTCAAGTATGACAGCCGGATTTCAGTCGTCGCGTCTATCTCAAGGCTTAGTTCGTTACTTAAGTTTTATTAAGGATCGATATAAAACACATTATTTTTGACATTATAAACCCAGGGAGCAATTTAATTTTCTGATTGTCGAATTGCTGGGTGTGGCTGGACGGGCGATCGCCTTAGCGCTGTGTATACTTCCTCAGACATAAGCTAATTGTCCTCTTCTAACTTGCTGAACAAGTCGGCTAAAATTGTATTAGAAAACAAAAAACCTTCGGGATCGCTCAATCTCAAATTTCCCGAAAGGAGCAGTTTTTCACCTTCGGCTAAAGTGGCGATCGCCCCAGCATTCACAATTTCCACCAATCCCTGCCGCCAGTAGGGCTGCAAGCAATGCCAAATTTTATCAACCGTTTGCTGAGTAAACTTTTCAGTCAGCGCCGACAGGCTAACCCCTTCTGCCAAACGCAAACCTAGCATCAGCGTTTCTAACAAAACGTCATTGTCTGAGACTTGAAAATTGGGTTCAATTGCTGGGTGAATATCGGTCTGGGTCTCCCCCCCCAGTTGGGCGGTAGCAGCAGAAGTTGTCTCGGAAAGATTTCGCACCCACTGATAATATTCTTGAGTTTTGCGAGGCCTTGTCAACCTCCGGCCTTCCACATAACTCGCCGCCCCCATCCCCAAGCCGTAATAAGGGCGATTTTCCCAATAAACGCGGTTGTGCTGACACTGATAGCCTGGCCTAGCATAATTGGAAATTTCGTAATGTTCGTAGCCAGCATCAGTCAGAATTTCCTGCGCTAAACGGTACATTTGAGCAGCAGTTTCATCGGCTGGTAGCGGCTGGGAACCTGCTTCAAAATATCGCCCGAAAGCTGTTAAGGGCTCAACAATTAAGTCATAACTCGACAGGTGAGTCGGGCTAATTGCTACCGCTGATTTTAGGGAAGCTTCCCATTGTTCTAAGGTTTGGTGCGGCAGTCCAGAAATGAGGTCTAAACTGAAATTGACAATCCCAGCCGATCGCACTATTTCTACTGATTCCAAAATTTCTGCCACCGAGTGCGATCGCCCGCAAGCTTGCAGCAATTCATCCTGAAAAGCTTGCACTCCCAAACTAACTCGATTTACTCCCGCTGCGGCATATCCCCGCAACTGTTCTAAAGTAAACGTTCCAGGGTCAATTTCTATTGAAATTTCTGCCCCAGCAGCAATGCCAAATTTGCCGTCGATAGTTTCTAAAATATGGCTCAATTGACTGACAGAAAGCAGCGAAGGCGTGCCACCACCAAAAAAAACTGTCTTTAGAGATGTACCTAAATTTGGAGTTTCTGCAATTTCTTGACACAGTACGGCAACGTATTGGACAATTGTGCCGGAATTTTCGCCATTTTTGCGATCGCCCACCACAAAAACCGGAAAGTCGCAGTAGTAACAGCGGCGGCGACAAAAAGGTACGTGCAGGTAAGCCGAACTGGGAATGCCGGAATTTGCCACCTGCCCACTTTTTGGGAATTCAAATGTTAAATAATCTGTGGTAGGGTTCATTACATTTCCAGCTAAAAGTGCAACTTCAAATCTAAAGTTTTAATTAAACCGTTATAAATAATTATGTATATTGTGACATTTTCTTAGCAAGAAAGAGCCCGCTCTTTTAGTTTAACCTCGCACCGGTCGCGATCGGCAGTAATTCCCGAACAGGTTGCAGGGCGGTCTATTCGCACCTCATGTCTGCCCGTGAAGGGGCGCGCTCAATGCCGTGAAGCAGGGGTAGCATATCCCCCTGCACGGTACTGGCGCGAAATATAAGTTCATAAAAATTGGTAAGTAAAGATAGCGATATCCGACCGCAACCACGAAAAAACTATCAGCACTAGAAAGATATAATATAAACACATTCATTAACCTAGAACTAAATGCTAGACGCAATCATAATTATCTCATTCATAATTGCAGGCGGAGGAATCGGCTATTACGGAGTCGAGCTCCTGCCAAACAACCTGCTGGAGCAAGTTACAAATATACAAGGCCTAAGTTCGGTACTGGGCTCGTTTGGAGCATTAATCGGCTTCGTGTTGGGATTAGTCGCTCAAACAACCTACCGGCGGTTAGAAAAGCAAGTCCGCGATATGCCGGTGGAAATGCTGCTGACACGGGCGATCGGCTTAATCATCGGGCTGCTAGTCGCCAACTTAATGCTGGCTCCGCTGTTCCTGCTGCCAATTCCCCGCGAGTTCGGCTTCATCAAACCCCTAGTCGCAGTATTGGGCAGCGTCATGTTCGGCTTCACAGGCGTCAGTTTGACAGACACCCACGGCCGCGCTTTCCTGCGACTGATCAACCCCAAAAGCTTAGACACCACAGTGTTGATAGGCGAAGGTAATTTCAAGCCAACAAGTGCCAAAGTTGTCGATACAAGCTGCATTATTGACGGCCGGATTGAAAACCTGCTAGAAACAGGCTTCCTCGAAGGTCAAATTATCATCCCGCAATTCGTGCTGCAAGAACTGCAACTGGTAGCTGATTCCGCTAACGATCAAAAGCGAGTGCGCGGGCGCCGCGGCTTAGATGTACTCAACCGCATCAAAGAAACATATCCAGAACGGATTCAAATTCACTCGGCTGACTACGAAGAGATTGCCACAGTCGATGCTAAATTAGTCCGATTCGCTTTGGATATCGACGGCATTTTGCTCACCAACGATTACAACTTGTCGAAAGTAGCTACCGTTCAAAAACTGCCCGTTTTAAATATCAACGATTTGACTCATGCAGTGCGCCCGACTTATTTGCCGGGAGATACGATCGAACTAAAAATCCGCAAAGAAGGCAAAGAACCGTCTCAGGGAATCGGTTACTTGGATGACGGCACAATGGTTGTCGTAGAAGCAGGTAGCAGCTACGTCGGCGCCGAAGCCCGAGTCGTAGTTACTAGCGCCTTGCAAACTAGCGCGGGCCGCATGATTTTTGCCCGCCCTCAAGAGTCCGTTATTGCTTGAAACTGAGAAACAATGGCCAGAGGAATTAGGGTTAAATATTGCGATCGCTGTTCCCTATCTGCCCCGACTCTCTACCGCGCCCGGTATGACGAGTCGGGGCAGTGGTTTTTTCTCTGTCTTAAATGTTGGGAATCGGTAAGTAAAAACAATCCTTTTTACTTCTACGGCGGCACTTGGAAAGCCAGCAAGAAAAAATCAAGTTTGTAGTGAGGGCTTTAGTCCGCTCTCTGCCGTTTAGTCAATCAGGACTTTAGTCCGAACGATCGAACAATTTTGATGAACTAGAGTAGTATCGCATCTTCATACAAAGCCTCGATCGCACAGCTAAAATTAACGCTCGCCAACTGAACGTCTTGCCCTTCACTGTAAGGATAAAGCACCCACAAACCCTCTGCATTCCGGCGAAAACACTCTACACTAACTCTTTCTTGATTGATTAATACATACTCTTGCAAACTTTCGGAAGTACGGTAATCGGCAAACTTTTCGCCTCTGTCAAAAGCCGCTGTTGTAGGCGATAAAACTTCCACAATTAAGCGCGGGTAGATAATGAAATCTTCAGCAGTATTACTGTCCCGTTCATCGCAAGTCACCGCTACATCGGGATAGTAATAACAATTTGCTGCCTCAATCCGAACTTTTATGTTTGCCATGTAAGGTATACAGCCACTTCCCCGAAGATGGTTTCTCAAAAGTACAGATACGTTCCCCATAATAATGACATGAGCTTTGCTTGCCCCTGCTTTTGCATAGACTTTTCCTTGTCTGTACTCGTGTTTGATGGGGCTGACTTTCTCGCCTGCTAAATAGTCTTCGGGGGAGACGTAGGTGTCGCTTTTACTTGCAACCATATAATTTTGAGGTGGGTGAGGATTACACAATTATAGCTCGTCGATGCGCGATCGCTCAGAATACCAGGCGGTTGAAACGGCGTCTGTACAAACTCTCATCCCAACCCAGAGGGGTTGAAGAGCGGTTAAAATTAGCAGAAAGAATTAGTTGAAAGCCTATCCCTTATAAGGAGAAATAAAAAGAAAACTATTTATTACTCCAATCCTCTTCCTTCTAGGTCAACTGATGTCCTAGGTTAACCATTCGACTACGTTCACGGCAAGCTGTCAACTGTCAACTGTAGACAAGATTGCATAAGTCTTCGATCGATCCTGCAACCGCAGATGTCAGACAGATAAACACAGGTAAACGCAGATAATTTCAGGGTGTTTTCCGATTTTTGCAAGAGGTCTTGTCAACTGTCAACTGTCAACTGTCAACTGTCAACTGAGTCCCTCCCTCGGGCATCATTTGACCCTTTGGTGATTTGCACCGCAGTCTGCTCTTTTAAAAATGTCAGAGAACATTCTTATCAAGAATAATA
>NZ_JAEQCB010000245.1:0-8675 GCF_020738785.1 Microcoleus sp. PH2017_05_CCC_O_A
AACCAATGATATGTCAGCAGTCTGCGATGTCATCCACCGCTTAGACAGCAAACTCATTTTAGAAATCACCCTGCAAACCTATGACAACCCCAATCAAAAATCTTTGTGGGTAAATGCCATCAACCAAATGCTCGCTCAATTGGATAAAGTCAACGCCAACACCAGCGGAATCAAAGACAACATTCTCTCAGTCACATCAGCACTCTACCAAAAATACCAACAGTCCTATCCCAACAGCGACCTATTCCAATATAGCATCAAAGCCCTAGCAGAAAATCGTGCCGATGCTTTTCCCGTCCTCGACGCTCTCATCCATGAAGCCATCAAAGAAACACCTCACGGGAAACGATGCCGCATCATCCAAGTTAGCAAAAATCAACCCGGTTTTTCCGAAAGCTTAGAAGCCACAAAAAACGTAGATATTTCAAGTGCTATTGAATGGGAAGGCTGGCAGAAAAACAACAGTGAAATGTCAATTGCAAATGCAATTCAGCCACAAAAAAAAGGATTAGGAAAATTAGGTGGTAATTTTGGCAGTCTTCCCGACAAACCATCATTGTACTATCCAAATCAACCACCAATGATAGGCGGTGTCAACTCAGAGCAAAATCCAAATCTACCGCAACTATCTAATGCTGTTTCAGATGGTTCAGGTTTAGCGAAGTTGTCAGCAACTCCGCCACCATCTCGGATGGTTGATTTAAAGCCATTGCACCGGCTGGCGACAGCCCAAGAAATTAGCGGCTTTTTCCGCATAGCTATTTCCCAAGAAACCTCTATTTCAAGTAGGACAGAAAAATCCTTACGTAACATCAAGCTGGTCAGAAATTGCTCATCGTTTAGTGGCTGGTGTACCAGGTGCCGGTAAAAGTAACTTTCTGAATTGGGTGATTTTTCAGTTTATCTATGCTAATCCCACAGGAAAAATTTATATTGCCGATTTTGCTGGAGTTGACTTTAATTTTTTGGTCAAGTATCTCAAAGATAATGTTGAAATTGTCACAACCATAGAAGAATGTCAGTTATTCGTTGAAAAACTCCACACCGATGAGTACCAAAGACGAATTGAATTACTCAAACAGTATGAAGTGCAGAATATACAGCAATTAAAGAAACAGGGGGTTGATATCCCACGCACCCTTTGGATAATTGATGAAGCCGCTGCTATTGCTCGTGCTTCTGATAAACTGCAACGAATTATTGAAAACCGATTAATTCAGTATGCTAATCAAGGGAGAAAATGCGGTTTTCATGTTGTTTTTTGCACCCAAAGACCTACAAGTGCGATAGTTTCAAACCAGGTGCTTGATTCCTGTGAAGAAAAAATTGTTTTCCGGGTGACAGAAGAAGCCAGTGGACTGATTCTAGAAAACAGTTTAGCTGGGACAATACCAAAAAAAGCGCTTGGTAGGGCTGTTCTAAAAGGATCTGAAGGTGATAATATATTCGTGAATACTCCCTTTATTAGCATTCCTGTAGGGAAAACAGTGTCACTACAAGATACGCTCTGGCGTCATCTAGTATCTGAACCTTAAGTGGAGATGTTTGTATGTATTTATCAAAGGAGGTTAGTCTATGAGCTTATCATCTGAAATCGAAGAATTCCGGGGCATGATTAGCCGAATAGTTGAGTCACTGGAAGACGTAAATGCGTCCTCAAGAAAAGTTCCTGAGACTGTTCAATCTGAACTAAGCAGAAAATTTTCAAGTTTATCAGAGGGCTGTGATGAGGTATCTAGCGAACTCAGAACAGCCATTGAAATGCTTGAAGGAATTAAATCCCGTTGGGGTTAAGGAGTAAAATATGACACTCAGAGACGACATCGAACAATGGCGGACTAAAATCGCCCAACTACTAGAAGCGATGGATGAAATTCATGCTTGCGCCGATCGACTTTCTGAGTGTCCTGCTTCTGAGTTAGGCTGGCAGTTTTCGACGCTGCTAGAAATGTGTGAGGAAAGCTTAAGTCAAGTTGAACGTTTAAGAGAGGAATTGGAAGAGATACAAAACCGGTGGGGTTTTGGTACGATGAGGAATCAAAGTTTTTTGTCTTCAATCACTCATCCAACAACTAAATTGGCTAATACGACTGTTAATGATACTTCTATTCAAGATACGATCGCCAAAAGCGAGATTTTTTTGACAACCGCTATTGCATCAGGTGTACCCACATGGCTAGCCCTCGAACTCGCTAACCTTCCGGGTGATTCTTGGATGTTATATGAAAATCCCAACGCGACAGAAAGACTCACTGATTTAACCCAAAATCCCGCCAGTGACTATTATCAAAAAAAACCGAGTACGCAACTACAAGGCGATCAAGGGGAATTAGCCTTATTAAAAATGCTGTTAGACTCTGATGATACAGAAAATCTTCTGTCAAGTTTACGAATCAAACCTAAACTTAATTTTGAAAATGGCAAAGGTTACTGTAAACCAGATTTTTATCTAACATCTCACCGTTTAATTTGTGATGCCAAAGCTTATAAACCTAGTTCGATTAGCTCTATTAAGACAGCATCTAAGAAATATGTTAACTATCTTCAGGAAAATGGAGGAGGTGAAGTCAGATTTTATGTACCTAGAGATACTTATATCAAATGTCAGCACAAACTCAATCGACTTCAATCTCAAGAAAACGGCGTCAATGTTACCATCCATCCTATGACCATTGATTATGAACATATACTTTGGAAAAAAGAATTAGTTTATACTTATCTTAAGTCTTTGCTAAAGTTTAAGTAACTCCTTCTATGAGCAATAATTCTTCAGGCAATATTCCCAGTGGAGTTGATGTCAATAATCTATCTCAAATCAACTCTCAGCAACGCACTCATATTCTCGATAGTGACACCACAGGAGGTGGTCACGGCCCTGGTAGAGGAATTTCTGGTAAAAGTGAATTTCCCGCAAGCTGGAGCGACGAGCAGACTATCAATTATATTTCAGAGGTGATTCAAGACCCTAATTCTATCTGGTTCCAGCAAAATGGAAAGGCGGGTGCTAAATACACCAAGACCGGAAACCCTGTAAAATGGCAGATTGATGGAACTAGAGACGGTGTTAACATAAGAGAGGTGTCATCACAGCTTTTCCGACTAATATATCGCCCAACCCGTAGATAATAATTAAGGAGATAGACTCATGTTTGACAATAAAATTGTGGTAAAGAAGCTTAATGAAGTCCTTACGCAACTTAAGGAAGTTTTCTCGGACGATCAAATAGAATTCCTTCAATCTTACATCAATGCGGGTGAGTGGAATTTGGCGTTAGAGACTTTGTGCGATATTCTCATTGAGGAAGAAATACCGATAGATTCAAGGGGTTATGAACTTTTGCAAGAAGTGGGCAATACCTTGAACATGGAAAAGGAAACGCAGCAATGGTCAATCACTATTTATCTGACATAACAGTTGCGTGGTTCAATCATCACGAACTACCTGCGGATGAAATGCAAGAATATTTGCCATTAGTTCAGTGGATGAAACAAAACGCCAGCAATCACGATGATTTGGAGTATTTGAAACTGGCATTTGAATATTTGCTGACACATCCTGATGTGAACCATGAAGATTTTTCTGGCGGCCGTTACCCTTACGATAGCGATGATATCATAGAAATAATTGATTTTATCTACAGAACAATTTGGTCAGATTCACCTCCAGTATCGCTGAGCAATTCCGATGACGTACAACTTGTGTCTATATCGTTAGATGATTGGTGGGCCAGTCGCGAACAATTGGCTGAACTAATCACTTTATCAAAATAGTCTCATTGGTAAAAGACAGAGGTAAAGATGGCAAAAAAAATCTGGATTGTCTATAAAGCCGAAACCATGAGTGCTCCCGGTTGGGAAGAACGCCAGCTTATGCCGAGGGGCGGTTTAACTGATATTCTGTGGGAAAACTGGAGTTGGGAGGAAAACCCAATTCTTCCCCAGCCTGGAGACAGAACCCGCGACTACGACAATCTCTCTGATTCCGGTAATGGAGTAACTCACGGGAAAGATGGAGATTGGATAGTTACTAGCGTTCACCAGTTTTCTTCCTTTGATACTGACTTGCGAATTGTGCTGTGCTACTGTTCTTTCCAACCGATTACTTCTGATTGGGAAGCGCTTCAACCGGGTGAGTCTGTGAATCAGATATTGGCAACTGTCGAGCAATATTGAGTTGATGAAAGTTCGATCGCGTCTGGAGTAATTCAGACGCTTTGTTTGAATGTAAATATGCCTTTTATTCCTGCACAATTTCCACCAACTCTTCAATCATCACATCAAATGTGCGGGCCAATTTGTGTATGGAAATGAAGTCAATAGTTGACACCCCCGGACAGCGGGCGTAGTGTCTGACGGTGCTGTAGATGACTCCCGATCGCTCTGAAACCTCTTTCAGCGTCCAGCCTTTCTCAGCAGCGAATTCTCTGACTTTTAACCTGACTAAACCCATACTTGACAAATGATGGTATACCGTCATAAGATGGTTTTATCCTAAAAAGCGATCGCCCCAACGCCTGGAAAACTAAAGGGCGATCGCCTGTTCAAATCAAACTCTTGCTTTCACAGAGGTCAACTACCCGCTTTCCGAGAGTTCAAACACCCGTAAACGACACGTCAACTACTCATCTCAAACAATTACAGACTATGGTAGCAAACTTTTCGCGGAAATCAACCCCCGTTCATCCCTTGAGCCGGTTTGCGACTAAAGAGTCGATCGCGCGTCTCCTCAAAATCAAGGTAGAACAAATATATCGCATCGAACGCTGGCGGCATATCCTTTACGTGCACGCCCAAGGAATGAGTCGCTTTGTCAGCTACGCCGACTTACCGCCAATTTTGGGAGTGGAATCGCCCAAAAGTTTAGATTTTGGTTACTGGAAGCGGCGCATGGCCAGCAACAAACAGAGAAATGCACCGGATTTTTGGGTAGATTTCTATGCACAGAAATTTAATCAAGCTGTATCGGTTCCTGAATTGTTCGACTGGGGGCGATTGGTGGGAGTGATTAAATTTATGTTGCCGAAAATAGCAGTTGAATCGCTGCGGAATGTTTATGCACAGGAAAAATACGTGCTGGAACATTTCTAATTTGTAGCACAACACTTCAGAAAGGGCGATCGCTAAAATATAATTGGACTACCTAAAATATCCCTCGAAAACAAGCAAAGGAAAAAAACAATGACAACAGAACGCTGGACAGACGCAATGATGGATGATTTGGCTTCTACCGTTGAGGATTTGTCTTCCACTGTAGAGCAAACAACTCGGAATATCGAACAAACTAACCGCAATGTCGATATGCTTGTAGGTGCCGTCAATGCTCTTTTAGAAAGAGACAGTCAACGGGATGAAGAAATGCGGCGGCGGGATGAGGATTTTCAACAGTACAAATTAGAAAACGACCAAAGATTTAATACTCTGCTTGAAGAAGTCAGATTTTTAATCAGAAAACTGGGAGATAATCAATGAAAGATACTTTTTTTCATGATGTGTATAAACGCCCTTACTAAAAGTATTAATCCATAAGTATTGTTAGCAATATTTGGGAGACAATCAGATTGCGAATCAACCGGGTTTATTTCACCACGAATTGTTACACAAGTTACAGTAGTGCATCAACTCATAATTTATGTTATGATTGAGTTGTACCTGAATCACGCTCGTAAATCGCTTTGGATTATAACTTTGATTGGAATCCAGCCAAAGAAAAGCAAAATATTCGCAAGCACCAATTAAATTTTCGTTTGGCATCAACTGTTTTTCGCGATCCGTATCAATTAACACTCTATGATGAAGAACACAGTCAAGATGAAGATAGATGGATTACCATAGGCGTAGATGAAACAGGAATTTTCAGGGTTGTTGTCCATACCTTTGAACAAACAGAGCGCTCCTCCTGCATGATTCGGATTATTTCAGCACGTAAAGCTACTTTCATTGAAACACAATCTTATCAAGAGAGGAAATTATGAAATCAGAATATGATTTTTCTGCGTCAGAGCAAGGCAAATTTTACCATCCTGATGCTACCTTTCATTATCCAATTTATCTAGAAGCTGATGTCGAGCAGTTCGTGACTAAAATTGCCGAAACTAAAAATATTGACGTTCAAGTTTTGGTCAATGAATGGCTGAGAAACAACATTAAATTAATTCAAAGTATTGAGTAGGTTAGAAACCCGGTTTCTCGCGCCGCACCCATCATCCCGACAATTTCCGCAGCATCAGCGATAATAGTATCAGCGAACTATCCAAAATCGAGGAAAAATCTATGCTCGCGACTGCCAGCGAATTATCCACAATCGAGGAAACAGCTCTGCTCGCGACTGCCACTGTACCAGACAATCTTACCATAGAAGACTTCATGGCTCATCCGCCCAAGAATATGGAATGGGTGGACGGTCAAATCGTAGAGAAACATGGAGCCACACTCAAGCATAGTAAAATTCAATCAAGCTTGAGTTTTTCTTGGGCAAATTACATGATTTTTCGCCAACAGGGAGGTGAAGTTTATATTTCACCACCTTGCCGCACCAACCGACAAGTTCGCCGTCCCGATGTAGCTTATCTCACACCAGAATTAGTTGCACAATTCGGCGATGTTCCTACTTTTCCGCAGAGTTTCTCTTTAGTTGCCGAGATAGTTTCACCCACAGATATTGCTGAAGATGTCTTTCTCAAAGCACAGGAATATTTGGCATCTAGCTGTCAGGAAGTGTGGCTAGTTTTCCCTGAAAGTCATTTAGTATTCGTGGTAACACAAAATCAAATATTGGGATTTCGAGCGGGCGAAACAGTCAGCACGCAACAAGTTCTCACAGGTTTTACCATTGCCGTCGATGAATTGTTAGCTTAAAATATTAAATTATTAGATAAATGATTCTTTGAGTCCGTGCACCATCCGGACTTTGTTTGTCGAGCATCGGAATTATATTCTGCGACAATTATTATTCTGCGCGCATTCTCAAATCAAATTGCTACAATATTTTTAACAGGACTTACTCATTAAGGCCAAAAAAACCGGGTTTTTTACCTAATCTGTCGATTACAATCCAGGATTTTCGTAAAAAAACCCGGTTTCTCACTACCCGAAGGCCCAAGAAACCGGGTTTTTTGCCCAATTTGTGGAATCCAACGAAGGATTTTCGTAAAAAACCCGGTTTCTCACTACCCCTCCGTAAGTCCTATTTAGTAATAATTCGGAGCAAATCGCCATGTCAGACGACTTTTCCTTAGACGACGTGTTAATCAACAGTTACGATGCCTTCAAAGACGCAGAAAACCAAGTGGGACAGTGCAATGTTTTAGTCATCGGCAAAACCGGAGTCGGCAAAAGTACCCTGATTAATGCAGTTTTTCGCCAGCGCTTAGCAGAAACCGGAGTCGGCCGCCCCGTCACTCACGGTATCCGCCAATATACTAAACCGAATTGCCCGATCGCAGTTTACGACACTCCTGGACTTGAACTCAACGCCGAACAAATTAAAATTATTCAATTAAACGTTGCTAAACTCATTGAAGACCAAAGACTTCTGCACCCCAAAGAACACATTCACGTCATTTGGTACTGCATCAATCACGGCGCAAATCGCATAGAATCCGTGGAGGAATGCTGGCTAAGAGAAATGGAAATCATGGATGTACCAGTTATTTTAGTGCTGACTCAAACTACATCGAAAAAACCGAGCGAGTTTTTCAAGCAACTGGAACACATGAATTTGCCAGTCAGTCTAATTATCCCAGTCATGGCTGAACCAGAAGAAATTGATGAGGATTATACAGTAAAATCTCACGGTTTAGATAAGTTGGTCGATGCAACTTTTCAACTGCTACCGGAAGTAGCAAAAAAAGCCTTTGTCAAAGAACAAATTGCCAATATTGGACTCAAATCTGATATGGCATTTAAGTATTTAAGTGCCTATGTTGCCGGTTCTGCGATTATCGGTGCAACTCCTGTGCCGTTTGCTGATGCGCCAATTTTGATGACGATGCAAACGGCAATGATTGCTAATATTACTGTGATTTTTGGAATGCCCTTTGATAAGGGATTTATCTCGGCGATGCTGTCTGCTATTAGCGGTGCTGGTGGGGTGACTGCTGTTGGTAGAAGTATTGTGACTAATTTGATTAAAATGATTCCGGGTGCGGGTACAATTGTCGGTGGTGCTATCTCCGGTGCAACGGCGGCTACTCTGACGCTGGCTCTTGGTTTGGCTTATATTGAAGTTCTGAAAGCTTATATGAAAGCTCAAGTTAATGGTGAACAGCTTTCTTTGCAGCAGTTGACTAAGATGTTTGTGGATTTGTACAAGGATTATGCGTCGTCGGGGCGCAAAACTTTGAAGGATGATAATCGGAATCAACCAAAACCTCCTAATCAAATTAATATTGATTAAATTGGGCATGGGGCATTGGGCATGGGGCATTGGGCATGGGGCATTGGGCATGGGGCATTGGGCATTGGGTGAGTTTCAATTACCAATTACCAATTACCAATTACCAATTACCAATTACCAATTACCAATTACCAATTACCCATTACCCATTACCCATTTCCAAAGATTGCTATAATATTATTGAATTCTGCAAAAGGGAGTCAATGGCTATGGTAATGACAGCCGTTTTATCAGAAAATGTTTCTCTAGAAGACTTCATCGCTAGTCCCCCCGACGATAT
>NZ_JAEQCB010000246.1:0-9658 GCF_020738785.1 Microcoleus sp. PH2017_05_CCC_O_A
ACCCAGATAAATCGTCTGCCCAATCTTCACAAATGGTTTGTGGAAATTTTCGCTAAACCCACATAGCTATTGGATCATTCTTTTTGTGGAGGCCTCTAAGTTTTCATGACCTTCTGTGCTGTCTCATACCATCTGCATTTTATTTAGATCGTTAGGAAAGATATCCTATCTTGACGATCTCGTAACAAATTTATGTCAAATTTTCCGGAAATTACGTAGAGACACCAGCCTAATCAGAAGGCTAACCATTAAACTACCCAGGATAACTTAATATGCCAGATGCTACAGAACTTGCAAAGCTCCTTGTTAGCTTACTATGTCCTGCATTACCCTTCCTCATGAAAATTGGTGAGAAAGTTGCTGAGGGGGTTAGTACCGACGCTGTAAAAGCTCTAGGAAAATCCAGTTGGGACAAAGCTAAGAATGTTTGGGCAAAACTCAGCCCTCAAGTTGAGCAGAAAGGAGCCGCCCAGGAGGCAGTCACTAATGTAATACAGCGTCCAGATGAGATTTCGCAGTTTGCGTTAATTAGTCAAATCAGAGATATTCTCGAAGGAAATCCAGAACTGACTCAAGAGTTGCTGAAGCTAATGCAAGAGAAAGATTCAGAACATGAGCGCGCAGTAGATCAATCAGTTAATCTCCAGAGTGGTGGAGTTTCTATTCGAGGAGATTTACACAATACTGGAACTTTTGTTGGTCGCGATCAACACAATGCAGGTAATAAGTAGAATTTCTAACCCTGCCAAGTTAACTGCTATGTTTATACCTGCCGGATTTCTTTAAAGCGCCATGTCTATTGCCACACCTCCAGGCGATGTCAATGAGGAAAATCTATCCCCTGAGCAACCCAAACAGGAACCTGCAAATGTTGAGAAAAAAGAAAAACCTTCTGATGATGAGCGTGAAAAAATCTTTCAATCATTTGTAAAGAAGGAGTCATCTAGTGAGAATAAAGTTGATGAATCTCAACAGCAGTTTCAAGACTTTGCAAAAAGATTTGTCAGCGAGTTCATAAAACAAGGTGGTTCAGTAGGCACTATTAACTTCCAAACTGGTGGTACACATATCGATGGAAGTTTTTACAGTAGTGGGCAGTTTGTGGGTGGTAGCCAATATAATCATAGTCAGAGTAATTCAGAGGGATCTTCCGATCGTGATCCTGCAACTTTAGATGATTTTGATTATGCTGCAATACCTTTGCCAGAAAGGGTAGAGCGTTGGTTTGAGAATTACCCAGCGATGCATCATCGTTCTCTAATGATAGCGATGGCGTTTTTGAACGGAAGTGATTGCCAATCTATTATCGCTATGAGCGAGAAGCTAGAGTCTAAAATGCGTTCAAAATCAGGTAAAGATACTCAGGAACTAGATGATGAAACCCTCAAATTTAAAATGCTAGGGTTTAAAAAACGACTGAGGATAGTCCTTGCTTATACTGAAGATAGCCATGAAAATACAGAGTTTGGGCGCAACTCATTTGAGATTTCCCTGTTCAATGACACAAATTTTCAAGGTGCTTTATTAAGGTATATTTGGCAGGAAGAAGACTATTACTGGCAGATAATTCTTGATTGTTTGGTAGAACTTGGTACAACACAGGGTTCTCTAACGAAAGTTCGTCTTGCTGGTGGGCTCAGTGAGTCTTGCAAATATCGCTTTGACCTAGTACGTGAAATGGTTTTGATTCCTTGGGCAAAGGCTGATAACCCTTCACAGCGTTCGTTAGTGGCATTATCTTTGGGTTTTACTGCATTAGGTGATGATGAAATTGCTTCTCAACAAGCACAGAATTTATTATCCCATTGGAGTACATTAAAGAACTCGCCAAACTTAAGACGAACGTCCATTGAAGCTTATAGTCTTTACGTTGGCTTGAAATTTCCAGATGATACATTTGAGAAGTTTATGAAAATCATAAAATCAAATGATATCAATCTTTTTTCAGATATTTTAGAAGGCATGGTCATGCTTTTTGAAATGAGTGAATCTATTCCTGATAATCGATTGATCATCTTAAAACATCTTGAGACATGGCTAAAGTATGACAGAAAAGAATCGTCCCATGAAATGGCTGCTTTTGTTACTTGGGGCATTATGAAAACATCAGAGACTTCAGTAGATAATCTCAATTGTAAAAAATTGCCAACGCTATTTTGGTTGGTCAAGACAGATGAGAAAAGTTCACAAACAGTTTCGTCGCTTATCAGATCTTCTCTAAATCTTAAACTGACTCGTTCTTTGGTGATAAAAGAGCTAGAGTCCTGGTTTAATTTTGTAGAAAAAGATTCTGAACTGAGGCAACCCCTTGGAAAAATTATCACTAGGATTATGAAACATGGAGATTCAAAAGAACGGCTCCGCCTTAAGGGCTATCTCAAGAGGTGGGCAGATCGAGGAAATTCATATTCACTAACAATTCTGACATTTTTACAACAAAAAGGATTAACACAGTAAAGGAGAGAAACTATGCAAGAAACATTCAATCCAATTTTAAGCCAAGAAGATGTTCGAGGCTGGTCTTTGACTAAAGAGATTCCTGTACCTGCGCCCAATACAGTTCTCGTTTTGTCTCGTAGTGGCGGTGAATTGTTAGTCATTAGTCACAGAGATAAACCGATCTCTTTTAGTAAATTTAAATTTGGGGGATATAATTTCTTATACAAAATAGATGTTGGTGAATATGTACTAAAAATTGATTGTTCCTTACCTTCAAAAACTTCTGGGTTCGACTTTCCAACCACAGTAGAAATTACCTGCTCTGTTTCTGATGCACAAATCATCGTAAAGGCAGGGACACAGGATGTCGCTTCAGTTTTAAAAGCACGGCTCATTAATGAGATGAAACAAATTTCTCGTGATTATGATTTGCGAGAAAATGCGACGGCAGAAAAAGATATTAATAGAAGTGTGAGGCGAAGAGTTGTTGATGAACGCTGTTTTGATGACTTAGGATTGCGAGTTCCTCAACTGGTAGCTTCATTGCAAATTGACTCATCAGCGATCGGAAGTATCAAGCAAGTAACCTTAACCGAACTGAATGAAGCTGCATTATTAGCTGACAAAGCGGCTCAATTTAGACTTGCCCAAGCTGAAGAAATTGCACAACTGAAGCTTGATGAATTGAAACGTATGCGTGCTTCAGCTAGTCAAGAGCATTATGAGAAACTTCTACGAGGTGGTGAACCCAGTCTACTTGCTGCCTATCTAGCACAAAATCCTGGAAATATTGCTGAGCTGATCAGTCGTTTTGATCAGCAAAAGCAGCTTTCTTCTGGTAGCAATATGGAACTATTAAAAATTATGCTGCAAGAAGATGCGCTTGAAGGATCTGAACTGGGTGAAGCTAGCATGAGAGTTTTACGGCGAGTAATGGGTTTAACCGAATCACCAAAAGCTGCTTTGGAAGGTAATGCAGCAAACGAAGACATACAACAACGATCTGATGACGATGACGATGATGATCTGGACGATGTGCCCAGTTAGAACACTCGTTACAAGTTTCTATGAATTGTAAATGTAGAGAAAGTTAGGTTTTAGAGTAATGAGCTTATTGCACCTAATCTTGCGGAGCATTTGGGGGGGGATAATCTACTTGCCTATGCCGTGGCAAGCGCTTGTCACTATAACCCTTCTCATGTTTTTCTTGCCACTTTTATTATTACGCTTGATTCCTTGGCTAATTGCCAGAGCTTTACAGCTTATATTCTTGCTAGCGTATGGAATTGTTTCTGGACTATTTTGGTTTTCCTACAAGATTGAACCTTTTTTACACAAGTCTGGTGATGGTTTTGCTGATTTTTTACAGGGAATAGAGAAATTTTTTCAAGGACTACTAAGAGTTATTGAGCAAACAAAAGAAGCCTGTCAAAGTCTTGAAAGAAGTGCCTTTCAACAGAAATGGATCGTAGGTAAAAAAAGCCTATATTTGACACCATTGATTACTTTACCATTTTGGTTTATCCGCCCTTGGCTGGATTTTTCACCGGGAGTAACCTCTCTAGTTGATAAAAGTATTGAGACTTGGTGTTCCTTTGAACATTGGAGTATGACTGGTCAGTGGCAACCTTCTGCTTTAACTTGCACTTACCCAAATCGAGCATCGCGCTGGGATAACAGTTTTAAATTTATTGAATATCAAAATAAGCAAATAATCTCTGATCTCACAGAAAAAATTAATCAAAAACCAGGAGATGTAGAGTTTCTGATAAATCGAGCTAATGCTTTTTTTAATATTGAAGAATATAATTTAGCATTTGAAGATTTTAATAGAGCTTTAGATTTTAACAGTTCTTATACACCTGCATATGTTGGTAAAGGTAGGGTATATCTTGTAATTGGAGATATTGATAAAGCTTTCACAGAATTCAACAATGCACGTCAAAAAGATCCTAAATATGCACCTGCTTATGTAGGACGTGGTGATGTTTATCGAAGAAAAAATGATAAACAAGCTGCGCTGGCAGAATATCAAAAAGCATATCAATTAAATCAGCAGTATGCTCCTACTTACTATAGTCGAGGAGACGTTCAATGCTACTTATTTGGCAATCAGGTAGAGGCAGTCAAAGATTATAATATAGCAGAGGAAATTTATCGTTCACAAGGCGATCTAGTGAATGCCTGGAAGGTAAGACAATCACTTAGTAAACTAGATACTTTGTATAAAATTCAGCGAGGTGATACTCTAAGTAAAATTGCTGCTCGTTTCAATACTTCAGCACAAGAAATTGCGTCAGTAAACAGTGATAAGTATCCTTCTCTGACCAATAATCCAGATTCCATAGAAACTGGTTGGGAAATTAGAATCCCAGCGTGCAGATCAACATCACGTGAATAGCGGCGATATCTAACAACGCCCTGGAGCAGATGGACAAAAGATATTGGTGCATACAACGGAAAACCGAGCCTGGTGTAAAGAAAGAGGAATTAGAATCAGTCGGTTCCCAAAAGGCAAGACCTTCAGCCCATGCTAGCAAAGAAAAAAAGAAGCAAGCGTTGGAAGATGAGATTAGAAAAAGATGAGACGATCGCACTTCGCTTGGATGCTGCAATGGCAACTCATTAATCAGCGAATTCATAACAAGGCTAGCCCTGTCAAGGTGGTGAAGAAAGCCTTCAAACGGTTGAAATTTCGTTTCAGACGATCGTTCAATCTGATTGTTTTCAATCCAGATCAACAATAAATCTTGTTTATTATCGATCGCCAACAGCTAGGATCGCGTAAATGTGTCGGTAGCACCTTGACATGGCTGGCATAAGGCCCATGCACACCGATCATATAGAACTGGTTGGATGAGTTCTAGGGCGTCGGTTCAGTATTAAAGGTTGACACAAGCGACATAGTATGTTGATGTAGACCTTGGCAGGGCTCTCGCATGAGGACAAAAAAATGGTTGGCGATCGCGATCTACTGTCACCCTCATCCTTCGCCCTACATAATAACCGGGTTTGACGGAGAAAAATACTTCGTTGTAGACCGCAGATTCGGTGAAAAACCCGGTTTCGAGGAGTCCCAACAGTCCTTAAGTTGACCACGGCCCACTCCCTACACAAAGGGTCAGTTAGAAAAGCGGCAACCCTTTCTCCCGAAGATCCCCCTTTCGGATAAGATCAGATACGCAGCAACCAATGCCGTGTTTCATCCCTAGTCTGAAGACACAGGGTTTTTATACTTACTGGAGTTTTTTATGAGTCAAGACGACATTTTTGCTAGAGTCAAGAAAATTGTGGCCGATCAACTAGAAGTCGATCCCACCGAAGTCAAGCCCGAAGCCAACTTTGCTAACGATTTAGGAGCAGATTCCCTAGATACAGTAGAGCTGGTAATGGCATTGGAAGAAGAGTTTGATATTGAAATTCCCGACGAAGCAGCCGAAGCAATTACCACGGTTCAAGCTTCTGTAGATTTCATCAGCAGCAAACTTGCAGCTCCAAAAGCATAAAATACCTGTCTTTTCCCCTAAGAGGAGAGAAGTTAAAAAACTAACAACTCCTCTTTTGTTCTGCGTTCTGGGTGTTTAATT
The DNA here is from genome assembly GCF_020738785.1 of Microcoleus sp. PH2017_05_CCC_O_A. Classification (NCBI taxonomy): domain Bacteria; kingdom Bacillati; phylum Cyanobacteriota; class Cyanophyceae; order Oscillatoriales; family Microcoleaceae; genus Microcoleus; species Microcoleus sp. PH2017_05_CCC_O_A. The sequence goes on from NZ_JAEQCB010000246.1 coordinate 6,027, forward strand.
TTTTGAAACTGAAATCATGGCAAATTTAGAGCGTAAGCGCGTTGTTATCACGGGTCTCGGCGCGATTACACCGATCGGCAATACCTTGTCTGAATATTGGGACGGGTTGCTGACCGGGAAAAATGGCATCGGCCCGATCACCTTGTTCGATGCGTCGCGGCACGACTGCCGGATTGCTGGAGAGGTGAAGGGTTACGACCCTCACGAGTATTTAGAGCGCAAGGAAGCAAAGCGGATGGATCGCTTTGCTCAATTTGGGGTATCAGCGAGCAAACAAGCTCTGGCTGATGCGAAGTTTGAGATTAACGACCTGAACGCAGAACAGGTGGGTGTCATTCTTGGCACCGGCATTGGCGGGCTGAAGGTTTTAGAAGACCAGCAAGAAATTTATCTGACTCGCGGCCCCGATCGATGCAGCCCGTTTATGATTCCGATGATGATTGCGAATATGGCCGCAGGCCTGACGGCGATTCAAACGGGCGCCAAGGGGCCGAACTCTTGCACGGTGACAGCCTGCGCTGCCGGCTCAAACGCTGTGGGCGATGCGTTTCGCCTAGTTCAGGGCGGTTATGCCCAAGCCATGATTTGCGGCGGTACCGAAGCGGCGGTAACTCCTTTGTGCGTGGCGGGTTTTGCTGCGGCGAGGGCGCTTTCGACTCGCAATGATGACCCGACTCATGCTTGCCGTCCGTTCGATCGCGATCGTGATGGTTTTGTCGTCGGCGAAGGTGCTGGGATTCTGCTTTTAGAAGAAATGGAACACGCTTTGGCACGAGGCGCCAGGATTTACGCCGAAATCGTCGGCTACGGTTTAACCTGCGATGCGTACCACATGACATCCCCAGTACCGGGGGGCGAAGGTGCATCGCGGGCGATCGCTTTAGCCCTCAAGGATGCGGGTTTGACGCCGGATCGAGTGAGCTATATCAACGCTCACGGCACGAGTACGCTTCCCAACGATTCCACGGAAACAAAGGCAATTAAGAAGGTTTTGGGAGAAAGCGCTTACAAAGTAGCAATTAGTTCTACCAAGTCAATGACAGGCCATCTTTTGGGCGGTTCTGGGGGAATTGAGGCGGTGGCGACGGTAATGGCGATCGCCAACGATAAAGTCCCGCCGACAATCAATCTAGAAAATCCCGATCCTGAGTGCGATTTAGATTATGTTCCCCATACAAGTCGCGATCTAAAAGTTGATGTGGCACTGTCCAATTCCTTTGGATTTGGCGGCCACAACGTGACACTGGCATTCAAGAAGTTTGTGCAGTAACCCGAAATCGGAAAGTCGCAAGTTAGAAGGTGAAAAACTAATTTTTCACCTTCTAATTTTTTTAGGTGAATTTTTAGGTTGGGTACACTGCGACTAAGAAACCGGGTTTTTTACCGAATCTGCGGGCTACAGCGAATATTTTTCGTAAAAAACCCGGTTTCTGGCCATCGATGCGTAAGTCATCAATTTGTTGGTTGTGGTGGGATATGAGTTAAATTAGTGCTGAGCAAATACTGCAAATCAAGGCTATTGTCGATCGCTATGAAAACTTTAAATGTGTTGAGTGCGCCACCAATCTCAAGGATTACTTGACAAGTCAAGGAATTCCTGGAAAGCGCATAAAACTGTACACAGGATACGGAAGAGGTCGGAACAGTGGGATTTATGATGATAGCGTACCGGGAGAGGCTATTTCAGTCAATGGTCGTCACGAAGGAATCGCTATTGTTATCAACAACATAGAAATTATTTTTGACAACCATCACCCGGACGGGCTAAACAGAGAGCAATGGATGACAAACTTGCTATTTCATGGTAAGCTATTTAATGATTTACAGTTTATAGTAATAGAAGAAGACTTTTAATAGGAGACTTTTTTATGCTAGCCGAAGTCAATGTTAACAAACTAGATGTTAAATCTGAATACTTCTTTGATTTACTGCAAAGAATCAAACAGAGACCTGGTATGTATTTGGGCAAGTGTTCAATTACCCGCCTGCGCGCATTTTTAGATGGATATGAGACGGCTAGAGCGGAACTTGGTTGATGGATTTCAAGAGTGGATACAAGAAAGATATCAAATTACGTCAACTCACGGATGGGACAGTATAATTCTCTTCTTCTCTGCTGACGAAAAAGATGCCCTCGATAAATTTTTCAAACTGTTGGAAGAATTTCTCGATCTGGCTAAGATTGCTGAGGACAAGCACAATTAGTATAGATGTTTTGAATCCTCACTTCACCATCCCTAGATCGAGATTTCACCTTAATTGTCGGAAGTAATTGCCGAAATCGAATATTGATTACCCGCTGAGCTAGGATATTTAACTGAAAATGCTTGCACATTTTCCTGATTAAAATTAGGGGCATAATACTGCTTGATTTTGTCAAATGTCAGTTCGCCTCCTGTAATATCAGTTGTATAGCCTGTTTCAAGTTCCCTCATATACCCCAAAGCTGCTCTAAAGCCTTCGGGATCTTGCTCTGCCTCAATTTGAACAGATAAAGGACTTCCTAAATCGTTTTCGTAAACTAAGGCGATTACTCCTTTTCTTGCCCTTTTCCATTCAAAAATACTGATTTTATCCTTATTAATTTGAATAAACTTCTCGCCGTTTCTGACAATTAAATAGTTTTCTACATCAAAAAGTATGGGTGGAGCGGAAACTATAGTAAATTCTCCCCATTCCCCTCTTAAATAGTATTTGTCATCCGCCCTAAAAAATTCGTCTATGTTCCCGTAATCAACGCTACCATCTGGATCGGCAATTGGGCTGATGTTGTTCAGAACCAAATCGTAGGTTTGAGGATGGGGGAAATTGACTGTCATCCGCCAATAACAATACTGTTCCCCAGGTAAGGCTTGAGTGTATAGAGGGTGATTCTCAGTGAGGACAGCTTCTAAGAGGATTTGTATAGATGTTTTAGCATTAATGCTGAGTACATAGCTATCCTCTAAATAAATATTTTCAAATCCCGGAAACTGCCAGTAGTTTAAGCGTTCCATTGTTAAATGTCCCAATCGATAGGAGTATGATTAGCTATACTTTTTCTGTTGACGGGCTTTCCTTGTAGATCGATTCTACTGCCTTTGGGATTTCTGAACTCTACATGAGGATGATTGCTTCCCGGAGCTCTTGGAGTTCCCTGTTTAAGCGTTAGCCTAGCTACTCCGTTTTTATCAATATATTTTAACGGGCCATTAGGTGTTTGAGTAGGATGCCATCTCTGTTGTGATTCAGCCCACATTTGAAAGTCGCTGGCTTTTGGATTAATCCCAGTTGAGATAGCTTATATTATTCGTTCCCATGCCATTCGCCCCGCTAGAGTTGCCATACTAATAATTCACCATGAATTAGCTTATTCTGTCGGCAACAACTCCAAGCGATATCGGTACAAAGCCACAGGATGCCCCCCAGCCGCAAAATAATCCGGATCTTGGGGCGATAAATAAATCGCTGTCACCTGATCCGCTTCAATTTTTTTACTCGCACAATATCCATTTTCCCCGCTTTCAATGACTCGATAAGCTGTGGTTGTTTCAACTTCGTTTAAATAAATATCAGTCTCGCCCCGAAACACCTGCTGAGAAATTTCTGTAGATACAAACTCCCGAGGATTCGGCGTTTCAGTGCCGCGACTG